>DATMXY010000351.1:0-7563 GCA_035561275.1 Anaerovoracaceae bacterium
ACTTTAGATGGTGATAAAATATCTGATAATTTAATGGACCTTTTTTATTTTTTCTATCCTCCTAATCCCTCCCGTCAAATTGAAAATGTTCATTTTCAATCAATTGCTTTTGAGGCGATTCTGTCGGATGACGGTAGCCTATCAAATACGAAATTGACCTGTTTGGGAGAAATGTCGGTTGATGGTCAAACTCCCATTTCGGTCGATTTTACAATGAACATAGATATAAAAAAAGATGCTAATCTTACGATTGAATTTCCTGAAGATCTAAACGAATACCAAGAGGCAGCTGATTCAAATGCACGCTAGCGATATATTGAAGTATAGCGTACTGTTAAGAATAGCCGTGACATATCATTCTGCGCATGGCACGATGTGTTCCCTTGAAAACCGTGAAACCTGTTACCGTCTTTATGCGCAACATAAAGGACGGCGGTTTTCAAGGGAACACACCCGTCAGGCTCTATTTATATATCAGGGGAGAAAGACGCCTTTTACGACCTCCCCCTGCTTGATTTTATCGAACATTTCCCTGTAATCCGCCAGGGGATACCTGTGGGTGATCATGCTGGCGACGTCGATGGCCCTCCTTGAAAGCATGGAAACCGCGATGTTCCAGGACCAGGGAGACGAGCTGTAGCTGAACACGAGGTTCAGGGATTTTTCCGCCGCCGTAAGCCAGCAGACATTGCTCCGGGGTTTGGAAGGCAGACCTAAAACGCACATCCTTCCCTGCCTTCTCAAAATCCGGATCCCCGTATTGATGGCGGCTTCCGCGGCCGATGCCTCCACGACAAGGTCGACGCCTTTTTCCCCGGTGATTTCCATGATCACGGCTTCAATATCCTGCTTCTGGGCATTCAGCGTCAGATCCGCCCCAAGCTTGGAGGCCAGCGGAAGCCGCATCGCTTCGTCAACGTCGGTTCCCACCGCGATGACCCTGGACGCCCCGTTAATTTTAGCCATCTGGATCACTATGAGCCCGATGGGACCGGGCCCGAATACGACGACGGTATCTTCCGGTTCCACCTTTGCCCTTTCCAGGAGAGAATGGGCGACAATGGCCAGAGGCTCGACTACAGCGCCCTCTTCGAAGGGTACGCTGTCGTTCAGCTTGATAAGCTGCTTCGCCTCGATGGCGATATACTCGGCATATGCGCCTTCCCTTTTGAATCCGGGGCATTCCCTGTGTACGCACATATGCGGATTTCCGGTCAGACATGGCCTGCAAGTGCCGCAGACGGCGATATTCAGCCTGCTGACGATCCTGTCCCCCGGCTTGACCGAGGTCACCCCGGCCCCCACCGCTTCCACGACGCCGCAGAATTCATGTCCCGGAATGATCGGGATATTCGTCGCGACTCCGCCTGTCCACATGTGATAGTCGGTTCCGCAGACACCCACGGCTTTTATTCTGATCAAAGCTTCATCTTCATCATACGCCGGTTTCGGAGCCTCTTCATAAAAGAACTGCTCCGCTTCCAGGCTCTTCCTCACTAATGCTTTCATGACACTTCTTTCCTTTCACTTGTCCGTTTGCAGGCATGCCGCAATTACCTCATATACATGCCGCCGTTCACATCGATCACGACGCCGGTGAGATAATCCGACAGGTCGCTTGCCAGAAACAGGATCACATTCGCCACGTCCTTCGGCTCGCCGATCCTTCTCAGCGGGATCGAAGCGACGTCGGCAGGATCCAGCGCTTTGGTCATATCTGTGTCGATGACGCCGGGAGAAACGGCGTTTACATTAATATTATAAGGTCCCAGATATTTTGCAAGGCTCATGGTGAGAAAAATGTTGGAAGCCTTTGACATGCCGTAGCTGGCTTCCGTCCGGATCCCTCCGGTCTCGGCGGCGACGGAAGTCGAGTTTATGATCTTACCGCTTTTCTGCGCTTTCATGTAAGGGATCACGGCATTGGTGCAGTTGATGGTCCCGAAGGTATTGACGTTTAAAACCTTGTCCCAGCTCGCCCTGGGAATGTCCTCGATGGGCATGGCGTTCCTGCAGATCCCGGCATTATTGACCAGTATGTCGATTCTGCCAAACTGATCCGCGGTCATCCGGACAAATTTACCAACGCTCTCTTCATCGGTCACGTCCAGCCGTCCTTCATACAGACTCCCCGCGCCGGAAAATTCCCGTTTCTGCAATTCCGCCGATTCGGCGATGCTCAGATCCCCGATCACGGCGACGGCGCCTTCCGAAGCCAGCAGCTTTGCGGTTTCCAGGCCGATCCCCTGGGCGCCTCCCGTTATGATGGCTATTTTATTCGCAAGTCTCATATCCTTTCCCGCGCGATGTTTTCCGTTACCATCACGCCCTCCTTTTCCTAAAAATGTATCGCTTTGTCCAAAGCTGCGTGAAACGCTTCGTGGTAGATTTCCGAAACGGTGGGATGCGGATGCACCGACCGGATGATTTCCTCCGCCGTCGCTTCCAGATTCATGGCGACCACGGCTTCCGCGGCCATATCGGTGGCGTGGATGCAGAACAGGTGGACGCCGACGATTTCATTGTATTTCGGCTCAGCGATCACCTTGATCAATCCGCTTTCATTGCCTGCCACCTTGGCTTTCCCGTTCGCAAGCAGGGGGAATTTCCCTACTTTTACAGCCCCGTATTTTTCCCTGGCCTGGGCTTCGGTCAGCCCGACGCTGGCGATTTCCGGCTGGGTATAGACGGCGCTGGGGATCTTGTCATAATCCATGGTGCGCTGATGCCCGCAGATATTTTCCACCGCGACGATGCCTTCCGCCGAAGCGGTATGGGCCAGCATGGACTTCCCGTTGACGTCCCCGATGGCATAGATGTTGTCCACGGATGTCTTCAGGGTAGGACCTGTAATGATGGCGCCGCGGTCCGTGGCGATGCCCAGGGCTTCACAGTCGATCCCGCCCGTATCCGGGACGCGGCCTACGGCAGTCAGAACGCATGATACCGGAACGGTATGCTTTGCGCCGTCTTTGTCAAAGAGGACGCTGTCCTGTTTGATCTCCGTGACCCTGGCGCCCGTATGGATCTCCACACCCAGCCCTTTCAGCAGGGCGCCGACCTGCGCGGTGATCTCTTCATCCACCATGGGCAGGATGCGGTCCAGAAATTCGACTACCGTTACTTTGCTTCCGGCGCTTGCGAGGAAGTATGCGAATTCGATCCCGATAACTCCGCCGCCGATGATGGCAATATCCTTCGGGATCGACTGAAGATCCAGCGCTTCGTCGCTTGTGAGCAGTTTCATGGCCGGATCCGTGGGGATCGGAAGATTTTTTACGGCAGAGCCGGTGGCAATGATGATATAGTCGGAGGAATAGGCCTTGCCCTCTACTTCGACCGTGTTTTTGTCCAGAAGCTTTCCTTCCCCTTTCAGGACCGTCACTTTGTTCTTTCGCAGCAAGCCGTTCACGCCGCCGGTCAATTGTGAAACCACAGCGGATTTCCTTTTCTGGACCAGCGCCATATCCAGCGTCGCGCCGGACACGTCCACGCCTGTCACGCCGAAGTTTCCGCATTCTTTTACTTCTTTCAGGGACTCGGCGCTCCGAAGGAGCACCTTCGTCGGGATGCAGCCCTTGTTGACGCACACTCCGCCAAATACGTTCTTTTCCACGATGGCGGTTTTTTTGCCAAGCTGCGCGGCTTTGATGGCTGCCACATACCCGCCCGGTCCTCCGCCGATTACTATGATATCAAAATCCATTTTATATCTCCATTATTTATTTGTCGGAACCCTACGGGCGTCAGCCGGGGATCTAACCTGCCGAAAAGGCTGACGCCGTCGTACAAGCCGCCTCTAAAGGAACAGTTCGATGGGATTTTCCAGCAGCCGCTTTACTTCTGTTACGTATTGCGCCGCCAGCAAACCGTCGAGGAGGCGGTGGTCCACGGATAGGGTGATGTTCATCATCGGTTTGATCTCAATCGATTTGCTCCCGTCCGCGCCGGTTATCACGACGGCTTCGTCCTTCGACGCACTGACAGCTAAAATTGCCGCCTCGGGAGGATTGATGATCGCCGTGAAATTTTCGATCCCGAACATACCAAGGTTTGAAATCGTAAAGGTGCCGCCGCTGTATTCCGCCGGGGTCAGTTTGCCGGCTCTGGCCTTGTCGATGAGGAAACTTGCCTCTTTTGAAATTTCAACGACGGATTTCTTTTCCGCATCCCTTATGACCGGAACGATGAGGCCGTTCGGCGCCGCCACCGCGAGCCCCAGATTGACGGTCTTATATCGGATGATCTTGTCGCCTGCAAGGGACTCGTTCACTTCCGGATATTTCTTTATGGCAACCACGCAGGCCCTGGCGATAAAGTCTGTAACGGAAGTCTTCTTATCCTGCGCTTCGTTGACCTGTTTTCTGAGATCCAGCAGCTTTTCCAGATTGACCTTCTGAGTAAAGTATACGTGGGGAGATGTCAATTTGCTCTCCGAAAGCCTTTCCCCGATGATTTTCCTCACGCCGCCGTAGGGTACCGTTTCCAGGATCTCTTTTCCGTCGGCGGTATACTGAGCTCCCGCTTGCCCGGCAGTCCCGGCGGCCTTTTCCGCAGGAGCCGCAGCCGGCACAGTCGGTGCGGCCGGTGCGGCGGCCGACGCCGCTTCGCCCACGAGATCCCGCTTCATGATCCTGCCGTCCGCTCCGGAACCCTGGATGCCGTCCAGCGCAATTCCCTGCTCCCCGGCGATCTTTCTTGCCACAGGGGTAGCCTTTATCCTGTGGACCTCCAGGTAATCCAGGATATCCTTTTCACAGATCCCGCCCTCATAGCCGGTCCCGGCGATGGTCAGGGCATTGACGTCAAGTCCGTTTTCCTGCGCGATCCTTTTCGCCCGGGGGGTGATTTTGATCCTGCCGCCGTCCCCGACTTCCGGCGCTCTCACAGCCTGCCCGGAGGCCGCTTCTTCCCCGGCTGTTACAGCCGCCGCTGCCGTTGCCTGACTTCCCGGGACAGATCCGCCCGCTGCCGAGGCAGCCGCGGCGCCCGCTGCGCTTTCCTCCGCAACCTCCGTTATATTGAGCTGCCGCCTGATCTCTTTCACCAGGCTGCCGACGTCTTCGCCCTCTTTCCCTACGATCGCAATAGGAAGGGTGACATCGGCGGTGTCCCCTTCTTCAATAAATTTTTTCAGGAATACGCCGTCGTGGTTCGCTTCGATATCGATGGCCGTTTTGTCCGTCTCGACGGAAAAGAACGGCTCTCCTTTTTTCAGGGGGTCGCCTTCTTTTTTGTACCATTGGATCAGCTTGCCCGACGACATGTTAAAGCCCAGCTTGGGCATTACGATAATTTCAGCCATGTCCTCACCTCTGTCCCGTCAGCTTTTTCACTTTATCGCATATTTTTTCCACGGTCGGAATGATCGGAAACTCCAGCGCGGGGCTGAAGGGAAGCGGAACGTTGGGCGTTCCGATTCTGCCGATGGGAGCGTCCAGATAATAGAAAATGTCGTCCATCAGGTCCGCTCCTATTTCCGCGCCGATGCCGCACCGTTCATAGGCTTCATCCACGACGAGAAGCCGGCCGGTCTTTCTGACGGATTCAATAACCGTATCCCTGTCAAAAGGAACGATGGTCCTCAGGTCGACGACCTCCGCCGAAATTCCATCTTGCTCCAGTTTTTGAGCGGCTTCCAGAGATTTCATCACCTGGGAGGAAGTTGCAACGATTGTAATATCTTTGCCTTCCCTGACGATATTCGCTTTGCCGAAAGGAATCGGTTCCACAACGTCGTCGATCATATATTTTTTTCCGTATTCCATCTTGTGCTCAAAGAAGACGACTGGGTTATTGTCGCGGATGGCGGTTTTCAACAAGCCCTTTACCTCCTGAGCGGTGGAGGGAACAACGACCTTCAATCCGGGAAAATGGGCCGCCATTGCCTGCATGCTCTGGGAATGCTGGGCTGCGGAAGACCTTCCGCCGCCGATGGGGGTCCTGATCACCAGCGGCACGGATACCTGCCCGCCCGACATATATGTGATCTTGGCGGCCTGGTTGAATATCTGGTCAGCCGCAACCAGTAAAAAATCCGAAAACATCAGCTCGACAACCGGCCGCAGGCCTGTCTGGGCCATGCCGATCCCCAGGCCTACAAAACCCGCTTCCGAGATAGGCGTATCCTTGACCCGTAAATCGCCGTATTTTTCATAGAGCCCCACCGATGTTTTAAAATTGCCTCCGAGCCAGCCGACGTCCTCTCCCAGCAGCATGACCCTGCCGTCCCGTTCCATTTCTTCGTCTATGGCTTCGCGGACCGCGTCTCTGTAAAATATCTCTCTCATATTGTCCTCCTTACGACTCTATGCAAATATTTTGGCATAGGCTTCCGATGCATCCGGGTACGGGCTTTCCGCCGCGAATTTTACCGCTTTTTGGATTTCCGCCTCCACTGCGGCTTCCAGTCCGGCAATTTCGGCCTCGCCGATCCCTGCCGCCGGCAGTTCCCTGCGCAGAGCCGCAACGGGGCAGCGGGCCATCCATTCGGACTTTTCGTTTTCATTTTTCCTGGCCCGGTATTCGCCGGGATCGCCCACGTGATGCCCCTGCCACCGGTATGTCTTGCATTCGATCAGAGTGGGGCCTCCTCCGTTCCTTGCCCGTTTGACAGCCTTTTCCGCCTCTTTATGGACCGCGACGACGTCCATCCCGTCGACGACAACGCCCGGGATACCGTAGCCGATGGCCCTGTCCGCAATGTTCTCTATGTTGGTGACGTCCCTGATATCAACGGAAATCCCGTATAAGTTGTTCTCAACGACATAAATGACCGGCAGGTCCCATGCGGAAGCCATATTGATGCTTTCGTGGAACGTTCCTTCGTTGGAGGCGCCGTCGCCGAAAAATGAAACCGCCACCTGGTCGGTTCCCAGGTATTTGGCCGTATAGGCGGCGCCGGTGGCGATGGGGATCTCTCCGCCGACGATACCGTTGGCGCCGAGTATGCCTTTATCCATGGCCATGATGTGCATGGATCCGCCCTTGCCGTTGGAATATCCGTCCTCCTTGCCCAGGATCTCAGCCATCATCCTGTTGATATCCGCCCCTCTGGCCACGAGATGTCCATGGCCCCTGTGGGTGCTGCCGATGAAGTCGTCTTCCTTCAGTGCGGCGCAAACGCCCGCAGCGACTGCTTCCTCCCCCATGTACAGATGTGCCAGTCCGGGCATCATTCCTTTTTTATAGAATTCAAAGACTTCTTCTTCGAAGCGTCTCATCCTGTACATGATTGTAAAGAAGCTTTTCATCTGCTCCGGGCTATATCCCTTTGTATTCATACTTTCCCTCCGTTTCAGCAGTAGTGGTGTTATTTTCTTACGTCAGTGAGTTTCAACGAGGCAACACCCCGTTATATTTAATATTTAAGCAATTGTCATGCCAGAATAAAGCTTTCAAATCAAGATTTTAAATGTTTACCGAAACCGGCTGATTTCCAAGGTTTCCAGCGTTTCACGATCGGTTTGTGCCGGAAATTGATGCCCTTCCGGCCACAATTCCTGAGGCCTTTGTGTGTCACGCACGTCACATGTGTCACATGTGTCAAACCATTTCTTTCTC
>DATMXY010000352.1:0-3299 GCA_035561275.1 Anaerovoracaceae bacterium
CTAACCTTATTTTCAATAAATTCAACCAGAAGAGGATCATTTTTCAGAAAAAGTATTGGACTGATTTCCAGATCGATTTCATCAGGCTTGATTTTTACAGGTTCGGCAGACGGTACGGCTACGATGACTTCACAGAGATATTTTCTCTCCCTCACAAGAGCTTCATCGATAATGGAAAACCCGTTTTCCAACAGCCATTTACGCAGCTTTTCCTGGGCGGTTCTGGGCTGGAGGATCAATTTCGCGTAGGTTTTGGACTTTTCCGGATCGTCGCCGAGGATTTCCGCGATGAGCAGGCCGCCCATTCCGGCGATGACGACGACGTCGACCTCCGCAGACTTCAGGGTTTGTATACCGCTTCCAATGCGGATATCGAGCTGTTCTCCGGACAAATATTTTTCAATATTTCCACGGGCTTTTTCCAACGGCCCTAGATTGATGTCGCTTAATATGACATGGGGGCTTTTTCCGCTCTCACGCAGCGCAATGGGAAGGAATCCATGATCTGTCCCGATATCCGCAACGGACTCACCCGGCTCAATGAGGTCCGCAATTTTTTGAAGTCTTTTTGATAGCTTGATCATCCTGATGCAACTCCTGTGGAATAATATAATAACATTTAATATTATATCATAATTCCAACCCGGTGTTGCGAATAACCAGGCGATATTTCCTGTTGGTTCCACTGGATAAAAAAGGGCCATCCGCTTTTCCCCGCGGATGGCTCCGGCTATTCCAAATAGTCCTTCAATTTCTTGCTTCTGCTGGGATGCCGCAGCTTCCTGAGCGCTTTGGCCTCGATCTGACGGATCCTTTCGCGGGTAACGTCAAATCTTCTTCCCACTTCCTCCAGCGTTCTGGCCCGGCCGTCATCCAGCCCGAACCTCAGCTTCAGGACCTTCTGCTCTCTGTCTGTAAGCGTATCGAGGACTTCCACCAGTTGTTCCTTCAGCATGGAGAAAGCCGCCGCTTCCGCCGGCGCCGGAACGTCGTCGTCCGGGATGAAATCTCCCAGATGGCTGTCTTCCTCTTCCCCGATAGGGGTCTCCAGAGAAACCGGTTCCTGTGCGATCTTCAGGATTTCTCTGACCTTTTCCTCGGAAATATCCATCTCGATGGCGATCTCATCCGGGGTAGGCTCCCTGCCGTATTCCTGCAGAAGCTGTCTGGAAATACGGATCAGTTTATTGATGGTTTCCACCATATGCACCGGGATCCTTATGGTTCTCGCCTGGTCCGCTATGGACCGGGTGATGGCCTGTCTGATCCACCAGGTAGCATATGTACTGAATTTGTACCCTTTTCTCCAGTCAAATTTGTCTACCGCTTTTATTAAACCTAAATTTCCTTCCTGGATCAGGTCCAGGAACAGCATGCCTCTGCCCACATACCGTTTGGCGATACTGACCACCAGCCTCAGGTTTGCTTCACAGAGCCGCTTTTTGGCGTCTTCGTCGCCCAGCTCCATCAGCTTTGCAAGGTCGATTTCCTCCTCCGCCGTCAGCAGCGGGACTTTACCGATTTCCTTAAGATACATTCTGACGGGGTCGTCGACTGCGATTCCTTTCGGAAGGGTCGCTTCCAGATCAATTTCTCCGCTTTCAAGATTTATATCATCCAACGAGGCGTCGGCATCCTCATGCTCCAAAGCAATGATTTCAAAGTCATCAGGATCCACTTCGGAAACGATTTCAACACCCATGGAAATCAAAGAGTCATAAAGGTCATCCATCTGGTCTTTATCCATATCGATATTTTCCAGATAATCCGATATTTCCCTGTAAGAGATGGAACCCTTGCTCTTTGCCTTTTCCAGCAATTCGTTTACATATTCAAATTTCTTTTCGTCCTGTCCGTCATCATAACTCATACGAACCACCTACCTCTTATCCTTCTTTTTTGCTTTCTGTATTTCCATCAGCTCTTTTGTAAGGGCTTCGATCTTATCCTGGTCTTTCTCGTCATCCAATATGGACATGATCTGAATGATCTCCTGCTCCCGTTTCACCAATCCGGCCGTTTCCATCCGGGAGACGCAATCCTGAAAGACCTGCTCATCCTTGTCTGCAAGCTGAATATTCTCAATGATATCACGGAGGAACCGATTGTCTTCCGCTTCCAGGCTGTCCTCCACTTTTTTTATGTCGATCTCTTCATCGTCTTTATAGACGGAGAGTATCAGCTCATAGATCCTGAAGGCTGACGGGCTTTTAAACACCCGGTCGTACGGTTTCACCCTGGGGATATAACCGCTTTTTATCAGCATCAGCCTGATCAGGTATCTTTCGATCATGCTGCCGCTTTCGGCGCCATCGCTACCGGCATTCCCGCCTCTGGCGTCCCCGGGTCCGGCGCTTCCACCGGCGGCCGCCTGCCCCCTTACCGTCTCACGAATCGGCAAAGCGCCTGCATTCCTTGCAATTTCGGTATTATTATTACCATTAATTTCTAATCTTATAGCACCTTCGGAAATTTTTGTTTCCTGTGCGATTTTTTTAATGTAGATATCCGCTTCCACAGGGCTCAGTTCCCGCAAAACCTTTGCCGTCTCCTGCAGAAATTCGACGCTTCCTTCCGTGGTTTTTAAATCCAGCCGCTGCTTCAGAACGTGTATTTTATAGTCGGCATAGGGCATAGCGTCCTGAACCAATTCCAAAAAAGCGTCCTTCCCGTTTTTCTTTATGAATTCGTCAGGGTCCTTTCCGTCGGTTACGTGCAGCACCTTTACCTTACAGCCTTTCCTGTGGAGGATATCCATGCCTCTTAGCGCGGCGGCCTGGCCTGCCGAATCGGAATCGTAAGACAGGATCACATTTTTCGTATAGCGCTTCAGCATGTCGGTCTGGCTCTCCGTCAGCGCGGTGCCCAGAGTGGCCGATACGTTGCGGACGCCGTGCTGGTACAGGGATATGACGTCCATGTAACCTTCCACGAGAATCACGTAATTTTCTTTATTTATATCCTGTCTTGTCAAGTTTAATCCATACAAGTTGTTTTTCTTGAAAAAAACCGTTGATTCCGCGGAGTTCAGGTATTTCGGAGTCCCGTCGCCGATCGCTCTGCCGCCGAAGCCGATGACCTTTTCCCTGGTGTTGATGATGGGAAACATCACACGGTCTCTATATTTGTCATAATATTTTTCATTTGAGTAAGATATGAGTCCCAGCGAAAGAAGTATCTGTGGGGCTGTACCTTTTTTTAAAAAATGCTGATACAGGCTGTCCCAATTTCCGTCGGCATAACCGATGCCGAACTTTCTGAGCGTTTCAGGTGAAATACCTCGCTTTTGCATATAATCG
>DATMXY010000353.1:0-6949 GCA_035561275.1 Anaerovoracaceae bacterium
CTGCTTGAAATCAAAAATTTAAAGAAATATTTTCCTGTGAAGTCCGGTTTATTTTCCAAAGCTTCCGCCTATGTCAAGGCGGTGGAAAACGTCTCGTTGACGCTGAAAAAAGGGGAAGTTCTGGGTCTGGTAGGGGAATCGGGCTGCGGTAAAACCACGCTGGTCAATACTGTTCTGAACCTGATGGAACCTACCGAAGGGGAAGTTGTTTTCGCCGGCAAGGAGCTGTTTTCCCTAAGCAAAAAGGAAACCAGGAATATACGGAAATACATACAGATCGTATTCCAGGATCCCTTCTGGTCCCTCAATCCGAGAATGCTGGTAAAAGACATTATCGGAGAGCCCCTTAAGGTACAGGAGCACTTGAATAACGCGGAGATTCTGCCCAGAGTGGAAGAAATGCTGGAAATGATGGGCTTGTCAAAGGAAGGAGCGTTTAAATATCCCCATGAATTCAGCGGCGGACAGCGTCAGCGCATCGCCATCGCAAGGGCTTTGGTGCTGATGCCAAAGTTGGTGGTGCTGGATGAACCGACTTCTTCCATAGACGTTTTGTCCCAGGCGCAAATACTGGATATGCTGCTGGATTTAAAAAAGAAGTTTGACCTTACGTACATCATCATATCCCATGACCTGAGCGTTGTAAGCCATATGTCGGACAACATCGCCGTAATGTACCTGGGTAAAATCGTTGAATACGGGAAATCCGAGATCATTTTTAAAAAGCCCAGACATCCGTATACAAAAGCGCTTTTTGCCGCGATACCCGGTATCAATACCCGAAGCATAGACGATATCGAGACCATAGAAGGTAACGTTCCCAGCGCGATAAACCCTCCGTCAGGCTGCAAATTCCATACGAGATGCAAGTACGCGATGGATCTGTGCGGTAAAGAGGAGCCGGAGCTTGCCGCGATGGAGGACGGCGTAATGGCCGCATGCCATTTACTGAAAGATTACAAAACCGACGACGGAATTGTAAAATATGAAATTTAAGGGGAGATAGTTGAAATGAGAAAACTGGACAGGCAGGATTTGCATGATATTCTTTTAGGCGCGGCAATCGTCGGAACCGGGGGAGGAGGAAGCCTTGCCAGGGGGATAGAGTTGGTCGACAAGGCTTTCGATGAAGGCCATGAGTTTCTGCTTGCGGAAATAGATGAAATACCTGACGACGCGCTGATCGGGACCCCGTACGGCTGCGGGTCCATCGGTCCTCTTTCGGAGGAGCAGCTGAGAGAGCTGGACAGACTTCCCAAGCTTGATCTTACGCCGGAAGTGGAAGCGGTCAAGGGGCTGGAAAACTATCTGGGCAAAAGCTTTTACGGTGTCGTCGCGACTGAGCTTGGCGGGGGAAATACGGCGGCGGCGCTGGATGTTGCGGCAAGAATCCAAAAACCGCTGATCGACGCCGATCCGGCGGGAAGAAGCGTACCCTGCCTTCAGCATACGACCTATTATCTGAAAGGCTTGCCGATCACTCCGATGTGCATCGCCGACCAGTTCGGCGATACGATGATATTGGCCCAGGCAGCCGACGACGCGAGAGCGGAAGCCCTGACCAGAGCCGCCGCGGTTGCAAGCTTCAATCATGTAGGCGTGGTGGACCATCCGGCGGAATGGGGGGTTCTGAAAGACGCACTGCTGCATAACACGATAACAATGTGCCTGGAAATTGGCCAGACTGCGAGAAAAGCCCGGGAAGCGGGCAGGAATTATGCCTATGACGTTGCTGAGAAGTTCGGCGGTTATATCGTCTTCGAAGGAACGGTGACAAAAACCCAGTGGGAGGACACCGACGGATTTACCTTTGGAAACACCTTCATCAAGGGCGAGGGAAAATACAAGGGAGACGAAATGCGGATATGGTTCCAAAATGAAAACATCATGTCCTGGAAAAATGAAAAGATATTCGCTACTGTGCCGGATTCCATCAATATCGTGAATACGGATGAAAATATGCCGCTTCTGAACCCATATGCGAAGGCGGGCATGAAGGTAACGGTATTTGTGCTCAAAGCCTTCGAAGAGTGGAGAAGTCCAAAGGGGATGGAAGTATTCGGCCCCGAATTCTTCGGGTATGATATCGAATACAAGAAAATCGAAGACATCATGGCATAGAGGATAAAAGCGGCAAATGGCCTTATTATGGTTATTTGCCGCTTTGCCAGAATGGAGAAGGTTTGTCTCATGGAAAAAGGAATTTTGGATATTATTAACGACAGGGCAAGCTGCAGGAGCTTTTCCGATAAGGAAATTCCCTCCGATCTATTGAAGCAAATTCTGGAGGCTGCCGTGAAAGCCCCATCGGGCGGGGGGTTTCAGAACTACTCCATCATAAAGGTGACTGATAGGGAAAAAAAAGAGCAGCTTGTGAAATACGGCAGGAACCAGAAATTCATCGCAAGAGCGCCTGTCAGCCTGGTGTTCTGTATCGATTACAGGAGGATGAAAAGGATCAATGAGGCGGAACCGGCTCCCTTTGCCGAAACGGAACGTTTCACGAATTTCTGGATGTCCGTCGTCGATACGGCGGTATGCGCCCAGACCGCATGTCTGGCCGCCGAAGCCCTCGGCCTGAAATCCGTATATATCGGAAATATTCTGAATGTCAGCGATCAGGTTTCGGAGCTTTTGAAGCTGCCTGATTACGTGCTGCCTTCCATCATGGTTACCCTCGGATATCCCCTGCGAAGTCCGAAGCGCAGCCAAAAGTATGATGCGGAGCTGCTCGTACACGAGGAAGAATACCATGATGCGGAAATCGATCAGCTGCTGAGCGAATACCGGAAAAAGTACAGCGATTGGCATATGAAGCCAAACGGAAAAAACACGGGAACGATTTATAAGACTGCTGCTGCTTACCATGGACAGGACTATGCCGAGCTCTGCAAGAAAAACATATTGGAGCGGAATTCCGTAAGCCCGTACCAATATTGGTTCGGATGTTATTATCTGGAGGAAAAGGGCTTTATGGGGTTTCCGGAATTTCAGGCCTTCATGGAGAAAAAAGGTTTTCACTGGACGAAATGACGAGGAGGAGAACAGAATGGACAGGGTTTTGAAAGGCTTGCAGCCTGAGAAGGTGTTTTGCTTTTTTGAAGAATTGACTAAAATTCCAAGGGGCTCGACCCATGAAAAGGCAGTCAGCGATTATCTGTATCGCTGGGCAATTGAAAGAAAGCTCGACGTGGTCCAGGATGCGTTTTTGAATATCCTGATCAGAAAACCGGGCAGCGCAGGGTATGAAAACGCGCCGGCGGTGATCCTGCAGGGGCATATGGATATGGTCTGTGAAAAAAATATGGATGTCGTCCACGATTTTTTGACGGAGCCTCTGAAGCTCAGAGTTGACGGGGATTATGTATATGCGACCGGGACTACCCTTGGAGCGGATAATGGGATTGGAGTAGCCTGCACTATGGCTTTGCTGGATTCACAGAGTCTTTCCCATCCTCCGCTGGAGGTTCTGATTACTGCCGATGAAGAAGACGGGATGACAGGCGCCGAAGGGTTTGACGCAACGCAGCTCAAAGGCCGGATTCTGATCAACCTGGATGACGAATATGAAGGAAAATTTACGGCAGGCTGTGCCGGAGGCTGTACGGTAAAGCTGTTCCTGCCGGCTGCACGGAAGGCCCCCGGATACGGCCGTTTCTGCCGGATCGCTGTCAAAGGCCTGAAGGGCGGGCATTCCGGTGACGATATAGACAAAGAAAGGGGCAACTCAATCAAACTGATGGGCAGGATGCTCTATGATTTGCGGGATCGTATTGAAATAGCTTCCATTTCCGGAGGGGCGAAGGGCAACGCAATCCCCAGGGAAAGCCGGGCAGATCTGGCTGTCAGCGAAGAAATCGATATGACGGACTTCATAAACAAGTGGAACACTGTTTTTAAAAATGAGTTCATGTTTTCCGATCCCGACGTTTCAGTTTCTGCAGAAATCATAAACGAGGTTTCTGAGGTCTATACCGGGAAAGTAAAGGATCATTTGATCAACGCGGTCAGCCTGATCCCCAACGGCCCGATTGTAAGGAGCCCGGAGCTTAATATGGTGATATATTCCAACAACCTGGGAGTAATTGCTTCAGAGGCGGATGTGATAACCTTGACCTGCGTTCCCAGGAGCTCAAGCGAATCTATGATGAAGCAGTTCATTGATACTGCAGAACAGATATCGGAAATTTTACAGATAAAAATGGAACTGTCGTCCGGGTACCCCGCCTGGGAATATCAAAAGGAATCCGCGATCAGGGAGCTTTGTATGGAAACTTATGAAGATATGTACGGCGTCAAGGGCGAAGTATCCATTATTCACGCAGGGCTGGAGTGCGGGCTGTTTATCAAAAAAATTCCCGGTTTGGACGCAATCGCGACAGGCCCGAATTTATATGATATCCATACCCCGAACGAGCATTTCAGCATTAGCTCGGTCCGGAGAACCTTTGACTTTATTTGCAGGCTGCTGGAGAAAATCAAATAAATGGAGCCCCGTTTCCGGAGCCGTTTATTTTCCATGCGCCCTCGCAGACAGCGGATTGTACTCTTGACTGGGCTCATCAGTTTTGTTAACATAACAACAATAATAATCGTTTGATCGCTCAATCGCAACAGAATTATATGGTGGTGAATCAGATGCCGGTAAAAGTCAGAGATATACTGAAATTGGAACTGATGTCCAGCTACAGGATCGTAGCTGGCAGTAAAGGTCTGGATAAAGAAATCGGAAGGATAAACTTTACTGACTGCCCGCTGGATGAGGAATATGACGTCAATCTGTGCATGGCCAATGATTTTTATATCAACAGCTTCTATACATTAAAAAACAGTACGGAAGCCATAAAAAAAATGATCGAATTTTATATCAGCACGAAGAGCTCCGGAGTTTTCATCATTGACGAATATCTGCACGATATTCCAGAACAGGTAAAAAAAGTCGCCAACGACCATAAGTTTCCGGTTATCTTTATCGACACGAGCGTACAATACGGCGAAATCATCAGGATCGTTACGGAAATGATCTTGCTGGAAAAGATCGAGGTGATTTCTGAAAGTCTGATTGACAGGCTTCTGGATCAGAACATCAGTAAAAATGAGATCATTAATCTTGCTTTAAAAATAAACGGTGAGTTCAGGAATTATTATGTCGTAATGAATATTAGCCTTAACAATGATTACTCCGGTTATGAACAGCTCAAAAGCAGCCTGGACAAAAAACGTAATTTTAAGATCCTGAAGTATAAGCGCCACCTCATCGTAATATTGAATTTTGATCTGGACAGTATGGCAAAAACGAATATTAACTATATCAGCAGTATTTTGGAAAAATGCAGCAAAAACTATATCGTCGGCGTCAGTAATACTTTTACGAATATGGAAGAGTTCAATGTCGCTGTGAGACAGGCGATATCCGCCAATGAAATGTCGGATATCATCAATAATAATGTGATCATGTATAAGGAGTTAAACGTTTATAAACTGTTGTATCTGCTCAAAGACACCAGAGAACTGAGGGAATATCAGGCCGAGATCATTGACCCCCTGGTCGAATATGATAAGCGGTATAATTCGAATCTGCTGGAAACAATAGAAAGCTATATTGAAAACGACGGAGATTACGAAAAGATGGCCAAAAGCCTGTATTTGCACGAAAATACGGTCAGATACAGGATTCAAAAGGCGAAAAAGATACTGAACCTGGAGAATCATATTCAATTTATAGAGCAGGTTTACATAGGATTAAAAATAAATATGATTTTAAAGAAAAAGGAAAAAATCAAGAAAAAGCATCGCAAGGGCTCAGCCGGTTAACTCCCTTGACAGAGATATACTTTGATGATAGTATAAATATAAAATAATCGAATAAAGCTTTATGTTCTGTTCATCCTGCGGGATGTCCAGCTAAGAGGGAAGCAGGTTAGAATCCTGCGCGGTTCCGCCGCTGTATGCGAGGAGTCAGACTCCTTATCCGAAAAGGAAGACCACTGGAGCGCCAGCTTTGGGAAGGTCGGAGAATGATGCTGATACGCAAGCCAGAAGACCTGCATAATGTGATGCAGCCCGGCGCGAACCGGCGATACAGAGGGTGGACGTTTCTTGCCAAACCCTTATCTGTTTCATGTTTACAGAAAACGGACTGTAGCGAAAGCTGTGGTCCTTTTTATTTGAACGGCGGCGTCAGTTCCTCACTGACGCCTACGGTTTCGGGTTATGGCAAGTGAATTACCAAAACCCAAAACCGTTCGTTCAACGATTTAAGTGCCGTGCGAACATTCGCCACAGGCGAATCGCACATGGCGATTCAAATCGAACAAGTCGATTTGAACGTCGGCGCCGGCCCGCCGATTTTAAGCAACGGCTGCCGATCAACAGGCCGATTAATTCGATAATCAACGAATCATAAGTTGACAGAAGCGACGGTTTAATGTTATATTATTTCTGCAATTATTAGATTGGTTTACCATCAATAATTCGAAAGCGGATAAGGGGAGAAAGAATGTTAATTATAAACCCGGAAGCACAAGAACCAAAACAGTCGATCTACTTCCACAGCGACCCTTTGGTGGAATTGGTCGCCAGCCTTCATGTGATAGGAGATCCGGAGCATCATGAACACTGCGAAAGCTGGGCCATTAAAGCGATAAGCCACATTGGAAAAACATTGAGAAGTGAAATTGTTTACTTTGCGACAAATTACTCGCAATGGCTTTTTATCATGGACATTGTAACGGGAATCGCCTGTGATAACTGGAAAAATGAAGGCGACGACCCGGGAAGCGATATAAAGGGGAGCATCAGGAAATTCAGTGAAATCAATGATTTCGATTTCGCTTATATGTTTCTTGGTCTCAGCGCTTTCCATATCGAAAGAGCCGTATTGGAGAAATGGGTCGCGGATCCGGACAGGATTTCAACGGCGGAGCTTGCCCCGGTAACGGTATTTATC
>DATMXY010000354.1:0-14012 GCA_035561275.1 Anaerovoracaceae bacterium
GTGTTTACATGTCTAAGTGGGTGAAAGTAATTGCGATTATCCTTACAGTCTGTCTCATGGCTGCTACAGCCGGCTGTAGTGCTCCGGCGGCTCCGGAAGAGCCGGCCGACAACGGGGATACGCCCGACGTAGCTCAGGAAACAGATTATCCCAAAGAGCCTATTCACATCGTTGTGCCGATGAAAGCCGGTGGCAGCACCGATATTGTGGCTCGTGCGATTCAGCCGTATTTAACGAAATATGCAGGGGTTTCCGTCGTGATAGACAATGTGGAAGGCGGTGGAGGCAAAATTGGGGTTTCCCAGGTTTACAAAGAGGAGCCTGACGGCTACCAGCTGTTATTGGGAGTTTTCCCCGCCTGGCTCCTTACGCAAAGAATTGACAAAACTGCTGACTATGATGTGCATCAGATGGTTCCTCTCTATAACATTTCCGGCAATGACTATAACGCGATAGCCGTCCCTTACGATTCTCCGATTCAGACGCTGGATGATTTGATTCAGGCTTCCCAGGCAAAAGCCCTGAAAGTATCCGGATCAGGGCTGGGAACCAATTCCTTCCTGGCTTTCGTACTGCTCAAGGATAAAATCAAAGCCAATGTCGACTACATTCCTTATAACAGCGGAAGCGAAGCCGTCCTGGCAGTTGTAGGCGAACATGTGGACGCCAGCGTTGGCAGCGTCATCAGCTTCAAACCTCAGGCCGACGACAAGAAGGTCAGAGTAATCGCTACCTTCGGGCCGGAAAGAGCGGAGACATTCCCGGATGTTCCCACTGTGGCTGAGGCCGGATTCCCCGATGCAGTGTTTGATATTACCCTGGGAATCATGGCGCCTCCAGGTCTGCCGGCCGATATCGCGGCTAAACTGGAATCTGCTTTGGAACAAGCGGTGAATGATCCGGAATTCCAGGCTGCCGCTAAACAAGCCAACATCGGGGTCGCCCCCATGAATGCAGCCGAATATAAACAATCCATTGAACAGGCCGACAATATCATCAAAGCCAACCTGGATGCTTTGATTGCCGGTTCCGGCCAATAAGCAAATAACCAACAGGACGAAAGGGTCTTCGGTATCCGCCTTAGACCCTTCGTCCTAACACAGTCGGATCGGTAAGTCATAACAAAGGAGGATTTATTATATGAAAGATTTAAGCGTAATGTTGGGCAAAGTTCGTCTGAAAAATCCGATTGTCTCTGCAGCGGGCCCGGTCGCAGGGACCACGGAGAACATAAAAAAATGCGCGGACGCGGGATTTGGCGCCGTTATAACCAAAACAACATCAAATTTCAAAGAATTCCAGCGTTTTCCTCGTCCCAGATATTATCTTTTTGACCAGCGTGTGACTGCCCGTGAACCTCATGGCCCCAGACCCCAGGAATATTCATGGATGCACCTGGACCGGAATTCCCAGTATCCTCCCGATAAATTTGTCGAGTTCATCAAAGAAAGCGCGGATTATTGCGCGGAAAGAGATTGCCTGCTCATCGGCAGTTTTGCCGGCGCAGGATTAGACCAGTGGGAAGAAATGGCGGTCAGTTATGCCGAGGCCGGCGCGAAAGCCTTGGAACTGAATTTCTGCTGCCCATATCCGCAGACCATGCCGGAAGCTTCCAGAGGGGAGGAACACCGGATCGGAAGCACGTTCGGTGAAAACCCTGAACTGGGTATCCCTGTAATCAAACGGATCAAAGAGAAAGTAAATATTCCCATTTATCCTAAAATGCCCCCGACGACGCGCAAACAAATTTCCGAAATAGCGAAGAAATATAAAGATGCCGGGGCGGATGGCGTTTCATTTTACGCCAATGCTATGGCTCTTAAGATAGATATCGAAACGGCTGAACCGCTGGGGTTCGGAGTGGCAATCGGCGGTTCGCACGGACACATGATGGACAGTCTGGCAGACGTAGCCAAAGTGTCCAAAGAAGTACCGGGATTGCCGATTCTGGCAGGCCGCGGCGCGCGCTACTGGTCCGATATTATTGAATTCCTTATGGGAGGAGCGGCGACTGTAGGCTTCTCGATCGCGGTCATGGTCAATGGCCTGGGTTATGTTCAGGAAATGCTTTATGATGTTGAACGCTGGTTAGAGAGGAAGGGCTATCATTCTCTTTCTGAAGTGCAGGGACTTGCCTTGCCCAGGATTTACAAACCGGCTGAAATCAGGGATAAAGTCAAACCGCTCTACGCCAAAGTGGCAGGCAAAGTCTGCGTGGCCTGCGGCAGATGTGAAGACGTCTGCTGGTTTGGAGCCGCCAAGCTTTATGCCCAAAAAGGAAAAGGCGCCGCCAAGATCGAAGAAGGACATTGCGTGGGATGTACCGCCTGTGCCCAGGTCTGCCCGGTAAATGCCATTTCTCTCCACGAGCGTACGGATGAGGAATATTTACGGGCGCTGGTTTCTTACCGCCCGGATCTTGTTCCGGATATCGAGTGAGGATAGTATGAAGAAAGTATATAACATTGCCTTGCTGCCCGGCGATGGGGTGGGCACGGAACTGGTTTCCGCCGCGCGAACTGTGCTGGAACAGGTCGAAAAGAAAACAGGTTCTTTTGATTTGAATTTCACGGAATACGCATTTGGGTTGAAACCTTATACTGAATCAGGGCAGGCTGTGCCGGAGCAGACTTTGACCGGACTCAAGCAAAGTCAAGCCGCATTACTGGGAGCTGTATCCGTAGCCGATATTCCTTCTCCAAGCCCGGTTGGCTTCATCCGTAAAGAATTGAACCTGTTTGCCGATGTGCGGCCCATCCGCTCTTTGCCGGGGGCATGGTCCCTAAAACCCGGCATCGATTTGGTTTGTATCCGGGAGAATACGGAAGGCTTCCTGGCCGACCGCAATCTTTATCAGGGATACGGGGAGTTCATGCCCCGGGAGGATCTGGTCTTGTCCATGCGGGTCATTTCCCGCCGGGCCAGCGAGAACATTGCCCGGTTTGCTTTCCGGTACGCGCGAGCCAATGGACGGAAGAAAATCACCGTCCTGCATAAGGCGGGGGTACTGAAGCTGGGCTGCGGCCTCTTCCTGCAAACCGTCAAAGACATCGGCCGGGAGTATCCCGAGATTGAATTGACGGACGAATATATAGACAACGCGGCCAATAACCTGATTGCCAAACCGGAGAGCTATGACATCTTATTAACCACCAACCTGTTCGGCGATATTATCTCGGATGAAGCGGCCGCTTTGGTCTCAAGCATAGTGCCTACCGCCAATATCGGGCCGGACAATGCCCTCTTTCTTCCGATCAACCATAGTCCAAGGCTCCATGATGCGGGCAAAGGAGTCGTCGATCCGTTGGGTATGATCTTATGCGTAGGGATGCTGCTGGATCATCTGAGTGAGCCGGCAGCGGGGAACATGGTGCGGGGCGCGGTGGCAGAAAGCTTGCGGGAAGGGTTATTGGCAGGCCTTTCGACTTCAGGGATTACCGGAAAAATATGTGAACGAATCTAAAATAAATGTTTGCCGGGGAGTGAGTAAAATTGGAAAAAATTAAAGTTGGGATTATTGGGCCGGGGAATATCGGCAGCGACCTCATGTATAAGATCATGCGCAGTTCGGTCATGGAAGTCGGTATGATGACCGGGATTGTTGAGTCAGAAGGGCTCAAAAGAGCAGCCACCATGGGTGTTCCGACAAGTATCAATGGCGTTCAGGCCATCCTTGAGAATAAAGATATCCGGATTGTCTTCGATTGTACCGGCGCCGGCCCTCACCTTCAGCATGCGCCGCTTCTGAAAGAAGCAGGAAAGATTGCGATCGACCTGACACCGGCGGCCGTAGGTCCTTATGTTGTTCCTTGTGTCAATCTGAAAGAGAATTATGATGAAGTAAACGTCAACATGGTTACTTGCGGAGGGCAGGCCACGGTACCGATTGTCTACGCCATTCATAGAGCGGCAGGCGTCAAATACGCCGAGATCGTCGCCGCGATTTCCAGTAAAAGCGCCGGCCCCGGAACCAGACAAAATATCGATGAATTTACGGAAACCACTTCGAACGCACTCCGGACCGTTGGCGGAGCAGTGAAAAGCAAGGCAATTATCATCTTAAATCCGGCGGACCCGCCGATTATGATGACAAATACGGTTTATACACAGGTAGAAAATGCCGACCTGAAATTGATCCGTGAATCTGTAGACGATATGGTGCGGCAAGTTCAGGAATATGTGCCCGGCTACCGGCTGCGGGTTCCGCCTATCCTGGACGGCGACAAAGTAACGGCGATTGTTCAGGTCGAAGGAGCGGGGGATTTCCTCCCCAAGTATTCCGGTAACCTGGACATCATCAATTCCGCGGCTGCCGCGGTAGGTGAAAAGATTGCCGGAAGGCTGTTAGGAAGGGGGTAGCAAAATGAGCAAGAAAGCAGTCAAGATAATCGATACGACATTACGTGACGGCATGCATGCCGTTGGCCACCAATTCACGCCGGAGCAGGTAGCAGCCATCGCAAAAGGTTTGGATGAGGCCGGAGTTTCTTATATTGAAGTCAGCCATGGAGACGGGCTGGCAGGCGCGTCTTATAATTACGGCTGGGACACAGCGGGCGATGAAGAGAGGCTGAAAGCGGCGCAAAGCGTTATCAAAAATGGAAAACTGACCGTTTTGCTGATTCCCGGTATCGGTACGCATAAGGATCTTGAGATGGCCGTCGCCAATGGCGCCAAGGCTGTCAGGATTGCCACTCATGTCACGGAAGCGGACATCGCCGAACAGCATATCCGCTTAGCCAAAGAATTGGGATTGGAAACATTTGGCTTCCTGATGATGTCCCATATGGTCCCACCTGCCAAGGTGGCGGAGCAAGCGAAACTCTTCCATCAATACGGAGCGGATCATGTCTATATCGCGGATTCGGCCGGTTATTTGCTGCCGGAGGATGTGAAGGAAAGGGTTCAGGCTGCTCGTGAGGCGGTGCCCATCCCGGTCGGTTTCCATGCACATCAGAATCTGACATTGGCAACGGCCAACAGTTTGGCTGCGATTCAAGCCGGAGCTTCTTACGTCGATGCTTGTTGCCGGGGGCTGGGCGCGGGTGCGGGGAATACGCAAATCGAAGCATTGGTTGGCATACTGCAGCGTATCGAGATAGATACCGGTATCGATTTTTATAAAATTATGGACGTAGCGGAAAAAATCGTTGAACCGTTAATGCACAGGCCGCAGGTAGTCCGTACGGCGCCGCTCATGTTGGGGTATGCGGGGGTTTATTCCAGCTTCCTTCTCCATACGTACAAGGCGGCCGAAAAATTCGGACTTGAGCCAAGAGACATCCTGGTCGAGCTTGGCAAGAGAAAAATGGTCGGCGGCCAGGAAGATATGATTATTGACGTGGCGTACCAATTAGCGCAAGAGCGTGAAACAAAACAATAAAATTGTCTGCGGAAGGAGGTATGCGGAATGGGATATAACATGACCCAAAAAATACTGATGAAGAAAACGGGACGGGAAGTGAGAACCGGAGAAATCTGTTTAATCACACCTGACGTGGTGTTGATGCATGAGACGGGTACTGCCGGCACAACGGCAGCTTTAAAAGATTTTCCTTTTGAAAAACCGCATGAAGACTTAAAAGAGATCGTTATGATGTCGGACCATTTTATACCGGCGCATATTCTTGGACATGCCGAAAACCAGAAAAAGACCCGTGAATATGCCGCCCAATGGGAAGTGAAGAACTACTATGAAATCGGCCGGGCAGGGATTTGCCATCAGGTCATGCCGGAAAAAGGACATGTACGCCCCGGCGAGGTTATTGTCGTTACGGATGCGCATGCCACCACGTATGGCGGTCTGGGTTGTCTGGGACTGGGTGTGGGTGTAACCGATATGGCCATGCTTGTCGCCAGCGGTAAAATCTGGCTTAAAATCCCCAAAGTTTTGGGTATACGGCTCAGCGGGAAGTTTATGGATGGCGTATCGGCCAAGGATTTGGCCATTAAGCTTCTCCACGATATCGATTTTGATTATTTGAATTACGGAGTAGTGGAATTTTTCGGGCCTGGGGTTAAGAGCCTCAGTATCGATTCCCGTCTTTCTCTCTGCAATATGATGTCGGAAGGTGGAATCAAGTCCTGCCTGGTAGAATGTGATCAAAAGTCGGATGAATATTTAAAGGGCAGAACCGACAAGGCTTACGAACCGATCACATCTGACAGTGACGCCGCCTATGAGTATTTTCTGGAGCTGGACCTCGGCAAGGTTGAGCGGATGGTTGCCCTTCCGCATCTCCCGACCAACGGCGCAGCGGTCTCCGAGACAAAAGGCGTCAAGATCAACCAGGCGTTTATCGGTTCCTGCACGAATGGGAGAATAGAAGACCTGAGGGCCGCTGCCGAACTATTGAAAGGCAAAAAAATTCATCCTTCTGTACGTTTGATTATCACGCCGGCGACGCACGAGATTTGGAAGCAGGCCATGCAGGAAGGGCTGCTGGAAATTTTCGCGGACTGCGACGCCGTTATTACCAATCCGACCTGCGGAACCTGCATCGGGGCGCACGGCTTATTGG
The DNA here is from genome assembly GCA_035561275.1 of Anaerovoracaceae bacterium. Taxonomy (GTDB): domain Bacteria; phylum Bacillota; class Clostridia; order Peptostreptococcales; family Anaerovoracaceae; genus Anoxybacterium. The sequence goes on from DATMXY010000354.1 coordinate 6,522, forward strand.
CCAAGGGCGAAGTATGCATCGCGAGTTCCAACAGGAACTTCCCGGGGCGCATGGGAAGTGTCGAATCGGAGATTTATCTGGCCTCGCCTGCTACGGTAGCGGCTTCCGCGCTGGCAGGCGAAATCGTATAGAAAGAAAGGAGGATTTCGCGTATGGAACCTTTGGTGATCGAGAACAAAGTGATTGCGGTTATGGGAAATGATGTGGATACCGACATTATTTTCCCCACTCGTTATATCGCGGCTTTTGAAGAAGCGGAAGTAGCCAGACATGTTTTTGAGGATTATGACCCGGGATTCAGAGCCAAAGCCAAAGACGGCGGGATTATCCTAGCCGGAAAGAACTTTGGCTGCGGATCGGCCAGGGAGCAAGCCGCCACCGCTTTAAAGGGAGGCGGGGCAAGGCTGATTATCGCCCGATCGTTTTCCCGTTCTTTCTATCGCAATGGAATCAATGTCGGGCTGCCGCTGCTGGAGATCGAAAAACTCCCCCGGGATTTTGCGGCGGAAGGAGATCAGCTCAGTGTCCGTCTGAACGAGGGGATGCTGGTAAATCTTACTTCAGGCGCCAAAATGCCCTTTGAACCGCCTTCGGCCTTTATCTTAGCGGTTATGCAGGCGGGAGGAATTTTTAAATACTATCAGCAGACAGACGGATATAAAAACATAGAAGCTTTCAGCAAATAAGTATTACGCTTAAGCAGTAGAAATCTACAAATCAACGTTCCGTAAACGGAACTCCGACACAAGCGAAGCTTGTGCTGCTGTCCGTTTTGCCATTGCAGCTGAAGCTGCGGCAAAAAGGCGAAGATTTGTGATTTCCTTGCATAAGTTCGCCTACAATTTGCTGGGTTGAACGGAAGAATTCCAACCAGCTAAAGCTGGGGAATTCCCGTATGGCACCTACCAGACATTTGCTTTGCAAATGAGGTTGCCTTTTTGCCCCAAGCTGGCTTGGATTGGCAAAACGGACAGCATGGGAGCGTAGCGAGTCGGAGTCCCTGAAAGGGACGTTAGGTGCGCAAATTGGGCGAGCTAGTAAAGGAGGAGAATAAATGATCCATATCAAGAAAAGTTACCCCAAACCATCGCCGGAATTGATCGCAGCCTTTTTGGAACAGTCGACCGCCACAGTGCATGAAGTAATGGGTAAAAGGGGAGCCATGCACTCCTCCGTCAAACCTCTCGCCAGCGGGATGAAAGCCTGCGGTCCGGCTCTGACCGTAAAATCCCATGCCGGGGACAACATCATGGTCCTGAAAGCGCTGGACCTCGCCCGGGAGGGAGATATGCTCGTCATCGATGTGGGCCAGCTCAGCGAGGAAGGTCCCTGGGGAGAGATCACGACGGTTCAGGCCCAACTGAAAAAAGTGGCCGGCCTGGTCATCGATGGCTCGGTGCGTGACAGCATGGAGATCAAGCAGGCAGGCTTTCCGGTATTTTGTAAGGGAGTCAGCATCGTCGGAACGGCCAAAGCTTCGCTGGGTTTGATCAATCATCCCATCAGCTGCGGCAATATTATCGTAAATCCCGGAGATATTATTCTGGCCGATGAGGACGGGGTGGTTGTTATCCCCCTGGCCGAAGCCGAGGAAGTACTCGTGAAATCACGGGAACGGGTCGCGACGGAACTGACCTATATCGAGAGAATGAAAGCCGGAGAGTCCCTTTGGGCAATCAGCAAGAACCAGGCTGTCCTGGACAGCAAAGGCTGCATAGAGGAATAGAGATCAAAGTCATTTGTAAGAGGATGGCTGTAGAACATTAAGCAAAACATTATATGTAAAGCAAGAAAAAAGAAAAAGGAGTTGTTCGTATATGGCACAAGAATTCACCCGAGCTCCCAAACATTTGGTAGAAGCTTTCAAAGAAATTTCCACCTGTAATATTTCCGATGCCCTGGATAAATTAGGGCTCCCCTGCGGAACTTACGGCATCGGGCCTCTGTATGACTGCCCGAGAATAGCCGGTACTGCCGTAACCATGAAGATCGTTCCGGCCGGGTCCATGCGCCCCAGCGGGCATATGGGCGCTGATCCGCTGGACTGCGCCCAGCCTGGCGACGTACTGGTCTTTGATAACGGGGGCCGCCTGGACCAGAATTGCTGGGGAGAAATCGTTACGTATGCGGCTTTGCAAAAGGGCGTGATCGGTGTGATCGTAGACGGGGCCGCCCGCGACATGGATGTTACCAAAGAGATGGGATTTCCCGTCTATGCCAGGGGAACAGTTCCCCTTACCGCCCGCAACCGGAACGTCCAGGGGGACTACAACTGCCCGGTCAGAATCGGAGGATTGCAGGTCAATCCCGGCGAGATCGTCGTAGCGGACATCAATGGGATCGTAGTTGTCCCGACCGAGAGGGCGGAAGAGGTCCTGAAGGTTTGCGAAGAGATGGCGGAAAGAGAAGCCGGAATCATTCAAAAAATTAAGGCAGGGGTTTCCTTTAAAGATGTAGACAAAGCATCCGGCTATGACACCATGCTGGAGCAAAAATAAGAGGGGAATGTCTTGTATTTGACAGGAGGTGAATGTCTTGTATTTGTCAGACGAAGAGAAACGGATGCTGAACGGTGAGATGGGTTACCCCAAGCAAAAAGCCATGCAGATTCTGGTTGCCCTGGGGGAAAGCTTCGGCGCCGAGAAAATGGTGGACATTACCAGCTGCCATTTACCGGGGGCATCCGTTCAGATCCTGGGCGAAGCCGGCGTCATGTTTGTGAGGGAAATGGCCGCCAAAGGCGGGCAATTCAACGCCTATACCACGACAAACCCTACATCCTGTGATCCGAGCAGGTGGGAGGATCTTGCCATCAGCCCGGATTGCGTGCAAAAGCAGCAGGCCTTGACCGGAGCTTACCAGAGCCTGGGAGCGATCACCTGCGGTTGTTGTTCTCCCTATTTCATCGGAAACGCGCCGAGGCTGGGCGAGCACGCCGCCTGGGGAGAATCCTCAGCCGTGGTTTACGCCAACTCCGTCCTCGGCGCCCGGACCAACCGGGAAGGGGGTCCGAGCGCTTTGGCTGCAGCCTTGACCGGCAAGGCCCCGGCCTACGGGATGCATTTGAAGGAAAACCGCTGCGGCAAAATCCTGGTCCATGTTCCGCGGACCTTACAAGGAACTGCGGACTACGGAACGCTCGGCTATTTCGTAGGAACGATCGCGGGGCAGGATATCCCGGTCTTTACCGGAATCCCTGCCGGAGTGACTTTCGACGAACTGAAGTCTTTGGGCTCGTCCCTTGCGACTTCGGGTGCGGTATCCCTTTTCCATGTGGTGGGAGTCACGCCGGAAGCGCCTGACCTGGAAACGGCCTTTGGGGGGAGGGAACCGCTCAAGGCCATTGAATATACCGTCCGGGACGAGAAGGAAACGGAAGCCCATCTGAATCTGGAAAAGTCCGATCATGTGGACTGGGTATATATCGGTTGCCCGCAATGCTCGATCCTTGAGGTGCGGGATATTACCAAAGCCCTGGCAGGGAAAAAGGTGCATACAGACGTGGAAATGTGGATTTGCGCTTCTGCTCCGGTCAAAGCCCTGGCCGAGCGAATGGGCTATACTGAAATTCTGGAAGAAGCCGGCGCCAAGCTGGTATGTGAAACCTGCCCTGCTCATGCCCCCAGCAAAGAAATGGCAAAGATAAAAGGATACCGCACGATAACGACAGATTCCGCCAAAATGGCCCATTATGCCGCCGGAGAAGTAGGGTTCCTCACCCATTACGGCAGTACGGAAAAAGTCATTCAGGCGGCGGTCAGCAAAAGGTGGGTGGACTGATCATGTCAAAAGTCATATTAAAAGGGAAAAAGGTTGTCGGCGGCAGGGCCGCGGGAGCAGCCATTGTGTGTCATGAATCCATCAGCTTTATCGGCGGAGTCGACCCCAACACGGGTTATGTCATCGAAAAAGGACATGAGCTGGAAGGGCAGAATATCAGCGGCAAAGTACTGGTTTATCCGACGGGCAAGGGTTCGACCGGCGGCTCTTACAGGCTGTACGAGATGGTCTACCAGAAGACCGCCCCCGTCGCCATTGTGCTGCTTGAGCGGGAGCCTGTGGTTACGGTCGGGTGCATTATGGGGAACATTCCCATGGTGGACAGGCTGGAGAAAAGCCCGTTGGAAGAAATCCAAAATGGCGATTTTGTTGTAGTAGACGCGGATGATGAAACAATTATAATTACAAAGGCTTAAACAAGCAGTAGAAATCTACAAATCGAAGATTTGTGATTTCTTTGCATAAGTTCGCCAACAATTTGCACCGAACGGAAGAATTCCACACCGGCTGAAGCCGGGGAATTCCCGTATAGCACCTACCGGACATTTGCTTCGCAAATGTGGTTAGGTGCGTAAAATTGGGCGAGCTAGTAAAGGAGAGATTAATCATGAGTAAAACAACCAAAGAACTGGCAGAAGCCTTTATGGTCCTTTCCACCCCAAGTGTTTCCGATGCTTTGGATAAACTGAAAATCAAGTGTGGCTGCGAGGGACTGGTCCCGATCTTAGCAGGTAAAAAATTCGTAGGCCCGGCGTTTACCGTCAAATATGTACCGATCGGCCTGGTCAAGACCGGAGCCGGGGATTACATCGACGAGGCCCAGGAAGGAGATGTTATCGTCATTGACAACGGCGGGCGTACATACTGCACCGGATGGGGGGATATCCTCACCAATGTGGCCGTAAGCAAAAAGCTCGCCGGCACGATTATAGACGGAGTCTGCCGTGATGTTGACGGAATCCGGGAACTGGACTATCCCATGTTCACACTCGGCCATTTTATGGTCACAGGCAAAGACCGTATCTCCATGGAATCCTATCAGAAACCGGTGGAAATCTGCGACGTGCCGGTAAGACCGGGGGACCTGGTGATGGCCGACCAGTCCGGAGTCCTGATCATACCGCGGGAAAAAGCGGAAGAAGTTCTGGCGTTGGCTCAGGAAATCACCGCGGCCGAAGATAAGATTGTCGAAGCCGTAAAGCAAGGCTGCTCGTTAAAGGAAGCCAGGGTCAAGTTTAAATACGACGCCCTGCAGAGGAGCGACGACTAAGTAAGGGAAAAGAGCGATATGATCAAACGAAAAGAAGAAATGTACTCGGAGATAAAAACAGAGGTCCGCGGTGGGAAAGGAACGATGGGAATAAGCTACTTGCTCAGCCAGGAGGAAAGCTTTACCGCCAAGCTGGATAAAATGGCCAGGGTCAACTTGGCCCCGGGCTGTTCCATCGGGGTACACCCTCATGATATAACGGAAGAGATTTACTATATTTTGCAGGGAAAGGCCCTGTTCCATGACAATGGGGAAGTAAAACAGCTGCAGCCGGGCGACGCGACCATTACCGGCGGCGGAGAAACCCACTCGATTGAGTCTTTGGGGCCGGAAACGCTGGACATGGTCGCAGTGATCATTAAAAAGTAAAAGCAGATTTCGAGTTTAGACAGGAGGGTTATTATGAAGCTATCGAGCAATACGGTTCTTATTACAGGAGGGGCCACCGGTATTGGCTTTGCCTTAGCCGAAGAGTTTTTGGCGGCCGGCAGTAAAGTCCTGATCTGCGGCCGCCGGGAAGCAAGATTGGAAGAAGCGCAGCGGAAGCATCCGGAAATCCTATATAAAGTGTGCGACGTAAGCGATCAGAACGGACGGGAAGACCTCCTGCAGTGGGCCAGAGAAAATGAAGTGAATGTGCTGGTCAACAATGCCGGAATCCAGCGCGACATAGATTTCACCAAAGGGATGGAAGATTTTGCGAGCGGGGAGAGCGAGATCAAAATAAACTTTGAAACTCCCGTCTATCTTACGGCCCTTTTTACGCCTTACCTGATGGCTCAAAAAGAAGCAGCCGTCTTAAACGTTACTTCCGGGCTTGCTTATATGACGTCTCCCCGGCCGACCGTACCCATCTATGTAGCGACCAAGTCGGCGATTCACTGCTTTACCGCGGCACTCAGAAAACAACTGACTGAAACACCGGTTAAAGTTTTTGAATTAATCGCTCCTATTATGGACACGGAAATCAATGTGGAGGGCAGACTGAAACGGGGAATGGTTTCCCACGGCATCAAGCCCCAGGTATTTGCCAGGGAAGTCATGCGGGGACTGGCAGCCGACGAATATGTGATCCATTCCGCCCTGGAGCATTACCCTCAGCCTTTGGCGCTGCTTGTCAAAGAAAATGATTAATAATCATTGAAGCACTATCCGAAGGAAGGTTTTCAAATGTGGGAAGAATGGCGTAAAGGAGTGTATATTCTTACGGCAGTGCAGTTTGTGATGCGTGTTTCCATCACATCGATCAGGCCGTTTGTTCCTTTATATCTTCCTGAAATAGGGGTATCTCTGCCGCAGCAAATTGCCTTCTGGACAGGGATTGCGACGTCAGCCAATTTTTTTGCGCAAATACTTACGCAGCCCATCTGGGGATCTGTCGCCGACCGTTACGGCTATAAGACGATGGTGGTACGTTCGGTTTTTGCGGTAGGATTCTTTAATGTGGCTCTCATTTGGGCGTCTTCCGTGAACCAGTTTGTCCTGGTAAGATTTTTCATGGGCCTGATGTCCGGATTTACCGCCGCGTCTATCACCTTTGTGGCCGTGACGAGCCCCGGCGATAAACTTGGTTACTCTGTCGGACTGTTGCAGGCGGGACAAATGGCAGGCACGATCCTGGGACCGGGGGTAGGGGGCGTCTTCGCCGAGCTGTTCGGATATAAAGGAACATTCTTATTTTCCGGTTTGATAGGCTTGGCGATGGTTCCCCTGATCATATTCGGCATCAAATATAATCCGGTAAAAGAAATGCCGGAAAACAGCCTGAGATTTTCACCGGAAACAAGGAAAGCCGGGATAAAAGCTTTGCCGGCCGCTTTGGCGGGGATTGATAAATTGATTATCGTCATGCTGGTTATTATTGCCTGCACGCAATTCGGTACCCAAAGCAGCGACTCCTTTATCGCGATTTTCATCCGGGAGATTTATTCCGGGGATAGAATTAACTTGGTGGTAGCGCTTTCCTATGCTCTTGCCGCTTCAGCGGCCTTATTGGCGGCGCCGTTGTTCGGAACGGTCGGAGACAGGTATGGCCACAGGCATATCCTTCATATATCCTTGATCGGCATGGCCGCAGCAGTGGGCTTACAGACTTTCTGCGCCAACGTTCAGCAGTTGATTATTCTCAGAGTATTATCGGGTATTTTCGCAGCAGGAATTCTTCCCAGCGCGTATGCCATTATCGGTTCCCTGGCCGGAGAAGGCCGGAAAGGCCGGATATTCGGCATAGCAGGCAGCGCTACCGCCATCGGCAATCTCAGCGGGCCCCTGTTCGGCGGAATCATTGCTTCCGTCTTTAGCCTGAGGACTGTCTTTTGGACTACAGCGGTTGTTATTATAGCTGTCGAGATATTTTCGCAGGCTTATAGAAACCGAATCTCATAACCGTTTACAATTTTCCCTCTTGAGACTAGCCTTTATTCTTTCTCTCATTTCAATTT
>DATMXY010000355.1:0-6132 GCA_035561275.1 Anaerovoracaceae bacterium
GCTCTCTATATCTTATTGCCGACGATATGTATCCTGAGCATATTCGTCATGCCGCCTACGCCCACAGGAACGCCGGCCGTGATGACGATCAGGTCGCCTTCGGCGATGTAACCCTTTTTTTCCGCTATGCTGACGGCGTCATGGAAGACTCCCTTTTCCGAACCTGCCTGTCTGGTGACAATGGGCGTAACGCCCCATGCCAGCGACAGATGCCTGGCGACCTGGCCGGTGGTCGTAAAGGCCAGGATCGGCGCTCTCGGCCTGAACTTGGATACGACCCGGGCGGTATGCCCTGTCGCCGTCGGCGTCAGAATGGCGGTAGCCTTCAGCCCCTGGGCGCTGGTGCAGGTGGCATAGCCGATGGCGTTGGTGATGCTGGCGTCCATAGCCCTGTTCTTCTCCCTCAGGATACTGTCATAATTCAGGGAAGCCTCCGTCGTGACGGCAATACTGTCCATCATGCGTACCGCTTCCACCGGATATTTCCCCGAGGCGGTCTCGCCGGAAAGCATGATCACGTCGGTACCGTCATAGATGGCATTGGCAACGTCGGCCACTTCCGCTCTGGTGGGCCTCGGATTCCTTATCATGGAATCCATCATCTGGGTTGCGGTTATGACAGGCTTTCCTTCCAGATTGCACAGTTTGATGATTTTTTTCTGTGTGACGGGGACCTGCTCTGCCGGGATCTCAACGCCAAGGTCGCCGCGGGCAACCATGATAACGTCGGAAAAGGCGACGATATCAAGGATATTATCCACGCCCTCTTTATTCTCGATCTTGGATATGATCTTGATCTGCTCCGCTCCGTTAGACTTCAGGAATTCCCTCATCTCCTCCACGTCGGAACCCTTTCTCACAAAGGAGGCAGCGATGTAATCGACCCCTTCCCGGATCCCGAATCTGATGTCGTCTTTATCTTTCTGGGTAATGGCGGGCAGCTTCACCGTAACGCCCGGAACGTTGATGCTTTTGTGATCCTTTATGACCCCGCCGTTATTCACGGTGCAGATGATATCGTTTCCCTTGATTTCGTCGACCGTCATACCGATGAGCCCGTCGTCGATGAGGATTTGGTCTCCAGGTTTGACGTCTTCGATGAGTCCCTTATAGGATACCGAGCAGATTCCGTTTGTCCCCGTGACATCGTCCATGGTCAGGATAAATTTCTGCCCATCGATCAGCAGGGTTTCCTTTTCGGCGAACTGCCCCGTTCTGATCTCGGGGCCCTTGGTGTCCAGTATGATTGAGATGGGAAGGTCCAATTCTTTTCTCAGCGACTTGATCAGATCGATCTTCCCTTTCTGCTCTTCATGGGTGCCGTGGGAAAAATTCAACCTGGCAGCATTCATGCCTGCCAGCATCATATTTTTTAAAATCTCCCGGTCTTCACAGGCCGGGCCGACGGTGCAGATAATTTTCGTCTTCTTCATAGTTACCCCTTTCTCCGATAAATGCATTGAAACTGTTACTGCCAATCCTGATTACTATTGTTCCGGATTTTCATATCGCGAGCACTTCCGCCAGGTCCATCAACGAAGTATCGTGCTGTCTGGGCATGTTCAAGGCCTCTTCCAGATCGTAAGCCACGATATCGTTTCCTTTGATGCCCACCGCCTTGCTGGTCATGCCGTCCTGAAGCAGCAGATCCACCGCCTTACAGCCCATCCTGCTGGCCAGCAGTCTGTCCCTGGCCGACGGGGAACCCCCTCTCTGGATGTAGCCCAGTACGACGACTTTGGTATCCATGCCGGTTTTTTCCGTGATGCCCTTCGCCAGATCGCCGGAACTGATCTCCACGCCTTCAGCCCGGAGAATGACGCTGTGCGGCTTTCCGCGGTTCTTTCCCCTTAAGAGCGTTTCGCAGATCTGATCGATATCCACCGGCTCCTCGGGAATCAAAATACCTTCCGCGCCGCCGGTAAGACCGGCGTATAAGGCGATGTCTCCGCAATGCCTCCCCATCACTTCGATCACCGTGCTCCTCTCATGAGAGGAAGAGGTGTCGCGGATGTTGCCGATGGCGGACAGAACCGTATTCACGGCGGTATCAAAGCCGATGGTGAAATCCGTGCAGGTCAGGTCGTTGTCGATGGTTCCCGGCAGCCCGATCACAGTTTTCCCCGCTTTGGCAAGCTCAAGGCCCCCGCGGTAGGAGCCGTCTCCGCCAATGATGACCAATCCCTCTATTTTAAAATTATCCAGCATATCCATTGCCTGCTGAAAGCCTTCGGGCGTCATGAACCGTTTGCTTCTCGCGGTCTTCAGCATGGTACCGCCGCGCTGCATGATATCGGATACCGAAGAAACCGTCATTTCCTTAAAATCCCCGTTGATCAGGCCCTCAAAACCTCGCTCGATGCCGTAGACCTCCAATTTATTATAGAGCCCGCATCTTACCACCGCGCGGATGGCGGCGTTCATTCCCGGCGCGTCCCCGCCGCTTGTGAGCACTGCAATTCTCTTTGCCATAAATTCCTCCTGTAAGCGGCCGGCAGGGGTGTTCCCGCGGAAACCGCTCCCTCTTCAAACCGCTTAATTATCACATTTAAATTATGTAAGTTTATTGGATGTTTTCCTTCCCGATAAGGCCGGAAAGCCTCTGGACAAAACGGCCGTCCGGATTGACCCAGAGGTCCGATTTTGTTTTGTACTTCTTCCCTGTGGCGGCGGCGGTGATGACCACCGGCGTATCCCCTTTATGCTCCATGATGATTTCCCTGATTTTCGCGAGGGTCCCGGCCTCGTCGAAATCCTTAGGGATCGTGATCCTAACCGTACCGGAAACGGAACCGCCATTGAAATCGTTGATGTCGAAGATCTTGTCCGCCAGTAGTTTTGGCTCCTCTTCCTCTTTAAAATTGACAGTCCCCCGGACCGCGACGACCTTGTCGTTACTCAGCAGTCCCAGCGCGGCCTCGTAAACGTTGGGAAAAACAACTACCTCCGTGGTGCCATAAAGATCCTCCAGTTGTACGAAAGCCATCATTTTATTCTTTTTGGTGATCAAGGTCTTCTTTGAGCTGACCATTCCGGCCATAGTCACGACCATACCGTCCTGAACGCCGCCGTCCGCCTCCGCGCGGGAAAGGTCTTCGGAGGTGACTGTGGAGATCTTCTCGATCTTCTCCGCATAGTCCGAAAGCGGATGTCCCGTCAGGTAGACGCCCAGCATTTCCTTTTCCATAGCCATGAGCAGGTCCTTCGAAAAATTCGCCAAATCCGGCAGTTTGCCCGCCATGCCGGAGCCGTTCATGCTGTCGGCGTTCATCTGGAACAGGGATAGCTGGCCTTCGATATTTTTTCTGGAAGTATTCTGGGCAGATTCGATGAGCCCTTCATAGACGGCCATGTGCTGCGCCCTGTTTTCGTCGAGGCAATCCAGGGCGCCCGCTTTAATGAGGCTTTCCACCGCTTTTTTATTGAGTTCATGGATGTCGATATTATTGATGAACTGGAAGATATCCTTCGGCAGTCCCTTTTCCTCCCGGGCCTTCACGATGGCGTCGATAACGCCTTCGCCAACATTCTTGACTCCCAGCAGGCCGAATCGGATTTTCCCGCCCTTCACCGTAAATTTCTTTCCGCTTTCGTTGACGTCCGGCGGCAGGACTTCGATCTTCATTTCCTGACAATTCCGGATGTATTTTGCGATCTGAGTGGCGTCCCCGATGACGCTGGTCATCAGCGCCGCCATGAATTCCACCCGATAATAGGTTTTCAGGTATGCGGTCTGATAAGCCAGCATCGCATACGCTGCGGCATGGGATTTGTTGAAGGCATATTCGGCAAAGCTGATCATCTGGTTGTAAATCTCGCTGGCCGCCCGCTCCGGGATGCCGTTTCGAACGCAACCCCTGATCTCGATGTTTCCCGCTTCGTCATTCTTTCCATAAACAAAATATTCCTGCTCCTTGAGCATAACATCCATCTTTTTTTTACTCATGGCCCTGCGGACCAGATCGCTTCTGCCGTAGGTATACCCGGCCAGATCGCGCACGATCCGCATGACCTGCTCCTGATAGATGAGGCAGCCGTAGGTAACGGATAAAATGGGCTGCAGGCTTTTATCGATATACTCTATCCCCCTTGGATTTTTCTTATTCTCGATATAGGTCGGGATAGACGCCATGGGTCCCGGACGGTAAAGAGCGTTTGCTGCCACAATATCCTCAAAGCAGTCCGGCTTCAGGTTTTTCAGAAACTGTGTGATTCCTGAACTTTCAAATTGGAATACGCCCTGGGTATTTCCGCTGCTCATGAGATCATATACCTTGCAGTCGTCGTAGGTCATCCTTGAAAGGTCGATTTTTACGCCATGGTTTTGTTCGATGAGTTCCAGGGCGTCACGGATCACCGTCAGGTTCCTGAGGCCGAGAAAGTCCATCTTCAAAAGACCCAGCTCTTCGATGGTACCCATGGCAAACTGGGTACTGATCCCCTTTTCCGCCAGGTAGAGGGGAACGTATTCATCCATACTCTTCTTTGAGATCACAACGCCGGCGGCATGGGTGGATGCATGTCTGGGCATCCCTTCCAGCGCCTTTGCCGTGTCAAGGAGCTCCCGGACCCGCCTGTCTTCCTCATAGGATACCCTCAGCTCAGGATTCATATCCAGCGCCTTGTCGATGGTCATCTTCAGGTCAAAGGGGATCGCCTTGGCGATGACGTCCACCTCGCCGTAGGTCATATTCATAGCGCGGCCCACGTCACGGACCGCCGCCTTCGCCTTCATGGTCCCGAAGGTAATGATCTGGGCCACCTTGTCGGCGCCGTATTTTTCAATGACGTAATTGATGACTTCCCCGCGCCGTTCGTAGCAGAAGTCGATATCGATGTCGGGCATGCTGATCCGCTCTGGGTTCAGAAACCGTTCAAAGATCAGTCCGTATTTGATGGGATCGATATCTGTGATCTTCAGGGCATAAGCCACAATGCTCCCCGCCGCCGAGCCCCTGCCCGGCCCCACCATGATCCCGTGGCTTTTCGCGTAATTGATGAAATCCCACACGATGAGGAAATACTCCACATAGCCCATGGAAACGATGGTATCCAGCTCATAGGAAAGCCGCTCCGCAAGGCTTGGATCAAGTTCTGCGTAATCGCCGCCGTACCGGTCCTGCATGCCTTCGGCGCAGAGCTCCCGGAGATAGGCTTCGTTTGCCTTCCCGTCCGGCGCATGGAATTCCGGCAGATGGATCTGATCAAACCGGAAATCCACATTGCAGCGGCCGGCGATTTTTTTTGTGTTTTCTATAGCTTCCGGAAAGTCCGCAAAGATGCGCTCCATTTCCAGTTCAGATTTGAGGTAGAACTGGTCGTTGGGAAAGCGCATCCGGTTTTCGTCGTCCACGGTCTTGGCGGTCTGAATGCACAGCAGCACGTCGTGGGCCGTCGCGTCCTCCCTTTTTACGTAATGGACGTCGTTGGTGGCCACAAAGGGGATCCCCGTCTCCTCCCGGAGCCGTTTCATATACGGCAGGATTTGAAGTTCCTCTTCCAGGCCCTGGTCCTGCAGTTCCAGGTAGAAATTGTCCTTCCCGAAGATGTCGAGAAGTGCCAGGGCTTCTTTCTTTGCTCCCTCATAATCGTTGTTCAGAAGCTTCCACTGGATCTCCCCGGCAAGGCAGGCCGAAAGCGCGATGATCCCCTCGCTGTATTTGCGAAGAGTGGCGTGGTCGATCCTCGGTTTATAGTAGAAGCCTTCCGTATAACCGACGGAAACGATCTTCATCAGGTTGCGGTAGCCAACGTCGTTTTTGGCAAGCAGCACAAGATGCCCCTGGCGTTTGTCCTTTTCCGCGTCCTTGTCGTGCATGGTCCTGGCCGCTGTATAGACTTCGCAGCCGATAATGGGTTTGATTCCCTGTTTTTTGGCCTCTTTATAGAAATCGACGACGCCGAACATGGCGCCGTGGTCCGTAATGGCCACCGCGTCCATACCAAGCTCTTTCGTCCCCGCGATCAGGTCTTTGATCCTGGCGGCTCCGTCCAGCAGGCTGTATTCCGTATGTACGTGAAGGTGTGTAAATGACATTGTCGGTCCCTTTTCTTTTTTGTTATTCCGCAGTTGTTCCCCGGTATGCCGGATTCTGTTCTGCCGGATTCTCCTGTTGATTTATTTTATCATAC
>DATMXY010000356.1:0-2957 GCA_035561275.1 Anaerovoracaceae bacterium
GGATTGTGTATGTTAAATGTTTTTGATTACGGAATCATCGTAATTTATTTCCTCTGCATGATTATTGTTGGCTTTGTCGCTTCAAGATTTACCAAATCGAAAGAAGATTTTCTTGTCGCAGGCAGAAGGTTGTCCTTTCCGCTCTATTTTGGATGTATGAGCGCATTGGTTTTAGGAGGGGGTTCGACCATAGGAAGTACCAAATTGGGGTATCTCTATGGCTTTGGAGGGATCTGGCTGGATCTGAGTCTGGGGATCGGGCTTATCGCCATGGGCTTTTTTATCACTTCCAAACTGTCAAAGATGAAAGCGCTGAGCATCAATGAAGTGATTGAAGGAAGCTATGGCGCCACAGCCAGAGCGTTCAGTTCCGTTCTGACGTTTATCTATACCCTTACGGTCAGCGTTGTTCAGGTATTGGCAATAGGAACTATTTTCAACGTTGCTCTGGGTTGGGACAGCGTGCGGTCCATGGTTGTCGGCGGAGGCATTGTCATATTATATACCTTTATAGGAGGCATGTGGGCCGTTACAATGACTGACATCATACAATTCGTCATTAAAACAGTCGGCGTATTGATCCTTGCTCCGATCTTCGCCTTCTCAGCCGTTGGAGGCTGGGATTCCCTGGCGGCAAGCGTCCCTGAAGCCAATTTCAGCATCACAAGCATGGGGTTTGAATCGATGCTGACGTATTTCCTGCTTTATGCGCCCGGAATCCTGATCGGTCAGGATATATGGCAAAGAGTGTTCACCGCGAAAAATGACAGGATAGCAAAAACAGGAGCGGTTTCGGCAGGCGTCTATTGCATCGCGTATGCTTTTGCCACCGTATTCCTTGGAATGTGCGTATTTACCCTGTATCCTGAAATCGACGCGCAAAATGCGTTTGCCACCGGTGTTATCAATTTCCTGCCGGCAGGAATCAGAGGCTTTGTTCTGGCCGCCGCCCTGGCTGCCACGATGTCATGTTCCAGCGGTACGATCCTGGCATGCTCGACGGTTTTGTACAATGATATGTATCAGAGATTTATTAATAGAAATCCGGATGAAAAGAAAGCTGTCTGGATCAACCGGGGGTTTGCCTTGCTGATCGGAGGGTTGGTCATGGTCTGCGCTCTCTGGCTGCAGGACGTTCTGGTCGCGTTGGATGTCGCGTACGCCTATCTGTCGGGTACGGTATTTATTCCGGTTCTGGCGAGCTTTGTCCTGAAAAAATTCAGCCCGAAAGCCGGCTTGCTCTCGCTGACGGCAAGTACCATCGTGGTAACGGGACTGTTTTTCAAGTATGGATTCACTTCAAATTATCCCATCCTGTACGGAATGTTAACCGGGTTGATCGTTTACATCCTGGTAAATATGATCAATAAAAATAAAGTTGCACAAAATGATCTGGCTGTTAACGCGGCGGATCAGTCCGGCAAATCGTAAAAGAGAAGAAACATCGAATCTGACCGCCTTACAGCATATTCCCTGGATTCAGGAGATTCTGCGGATCCAGGGTTTTTTTATTCTCCAGGATACGCTTTTGCGCGTCCTCCCCTATGATATCGCGGAAAAACAATTTTTTTACCTTTCCGACCCCGTGCTCGCGGAATACGGTCCCGCCGCTTTCCAGGGCGCGCCTGTACCAGGTTTCGATAAGTCTTTTCCCGCGCTCGTATTCTTCATAGGTGTTCGGAATGATATTCACATGGAGGCGGTTTTCCGGAACGTGTCCGAAGATCACGGCTTCCAGATGTTCGGAATCGGCGTCGCGCTGATAACGAAGCACATCTTCCGTAAGGCGGTTGCGGGTGGTCAGATCCGTGGACAGTTTTGTGATGCGGGAATCCTTCATCGCCCGCTGCTTTATGGCCATGTTTACCGATTCCGGTACGCTGTGGCGCAGAAGCTTGATTTTTCCGATCCCCGATTCCCCGAAGAGGACCCAGGACGATTTTTGTTCCTCCATGGTGAGTCCCGCCGCCAGCTGTTCCACGAGGACCATGATTTCCGCTTCCGAATCGCCGTGAAGCTCGACATAGGCGATTCCCTTATATTTTTTGCCGATATCCGGCAGTTCCTGCAGTTTTGAAGAAACCTGCCCCAGCTTCCGGATATAGTTCAGGGCCTGGCGGCCGATATATTCGACGGCGGCGATTGAAGAAGACCCCTGCTTTGGGATTTTCAGCGCCTGTTCGGCAAAATGCAGCAGTCTGGCCTCCTCTTCGAAAAAGAAGCAGATTCCCCACATTTTCAAGGGTTTTCTGACAAGACGAAGGGCTGCTCCCACAAAAATACCGTACATCCCCTCGCTGCCAAGATAAAGGTCCAGGTCACGGGTGGTAAAGATCCCGCCGCTGCTGTCAACAAGCTCGATCTCATCGATATATTCCTTGATTCGCCCATAGCGAAAATCGGTGATGCTCTGGGCGTTGGTGCCGATCATGCCGCCGATGGCGGCGGAGGTTTCGGTGGGGTCCGGCGGCCAGAAATAAGCGGCGTCTTTTTGGAACGCGTCCAGCACTGCAAGGGATTCACGGTCCCAGCCGGCGGTGTTGAAGCGCTTCGCCGAGAGCATTTTCCGCAGCTCGGACAGCGGCAGGCCGGCCTGGACCTTCAAGGTGTAGCCGTCCTCCGTTTTTCGCAACGCTTCCGCCTTCGTCATACGGGACAGATTCATGATATGGCCGCCAAAGGGTACGCCGGCGCCGCAGATGCCGGTCTTGCCTCCCTGTACCGTAATGCTGACGGTGTCGCCGCGCATCCGCCTTACGATTTCAGCCACCTCTTCCTTTGTTTTCGGAAAGGAGATGGAGGACGCAAAGCCCTTCATCTTTGATTCGTCGCTTAAATAATCCTCATACTGGTCGTCGAGGTTTCTGATCAGTTCGTTCTTCATGTTTTGATCATATCAATTTCGTGTTGAAAGTACAAGAAATTTTAGTTTTTCTCTTTTTATTCGAATCGTATTC
>DATMXY010000357.1:0-3825 GCA_035561275.1 Anaerovoracaceae bacterium
GGAGGTGATTTTATTGGCATCTGTAAATTCCAGCACAAGAACAGGATCAAGCCTGTCGCTTTTATCAGCGAAAACGGGGATAGGCGGGCTGGCTTCGGGAATGGACATTGATGAGCTGGTTTACAACTTAACCTCGACCAGCAGGAATAAGATCCTGAAACAGCAGCAGAACGTGCAGCGGCTTGAGTGGAAGCAGACTGCGTACCGCTCGGTTACCTCGGCGTTAAAAGAATTCCAGAGCAAGTATCTGGACGTACTTTCCGAGACCAATTTTAGAAGCGCGGCATTCTTTAAAACAGTAAGCGCTTCGTCATCCTCGGATAAAGTCAAGGTTTCCGCCACCGCGTCTGCGTCAGCGGGAAGCTTCGTGATCAATTCCGTAACCCAGCTGGCAACTTATCAGACTGTAAGCAGCACGGCGGCGGCGACCAAGCCCCTGGAAGGCACAAAATCGGTTGACGATATATTGGCGGGTATTACGGACGGAACAGGCCTCAGAGCCGGAAATTCCTTCCGCATGAGTGTAGACGGAAAGATCAAGACCATTACCCTGGGCGAAAGTTTTTTTACCGGCCTGGATGAAACAAACTTCGTAGACAGACTTCAGGGTCTTGTGGATAGCGCCTTCGGATCCGGAAGGGTCTCCGTCGGCGACAGCGGATCCGGACTTACATTGTCCGCGGAGGGCTCGACAATAACTATGTATTACAACGGAGAAGTGATGGTCGGCCTGGAAGCGCTTGGTTTTCAGGGAGGACAGTCCAGCAGGCTTTCGACCTCCTCATCCTTGGATAGTCTGCCCTTTGCGAAGGATCTGGAGGCAGGGGATACGTTTACCTTCAAGATCAATTCCGCAAACCCCATCACCGTCAACAGAACAGACAGCCTTGCCTCCGTCATAAATAAAATCAACTCCAGCGGCGCCGGCGTGAAAATTTCCTATTCATCCATCACCGACAGTTTTACGATGACGGCAACCGAGAGCGGCGCCGGAAATAATATCAATATCGAAGATATCGACGGAAACCTCATGGCAGCATTGGGTCTGACCAGCGAGTCCACATCGGCCCCAGCAGTAACGGCAGGAAAAAATGCCATCCTGAAGGTAAACAACCAGACCATCATCAGGAGCTCCAACACGATAGATATCGACGGGGTGGAGGTCACCATCTCCGATGTACCGGAAACGCCCGTCACCATTACCATGACAGACGATACCACCGACCTGATGGACTCCATTAAAAAATTCGTGGAAGATTACAACGCAATGGCTGAGCTGGTCAACGGACTGACCAAGGAAGATGTGCACCGGGACTATCAGCCCCTTTCCGATGAGCAGAAAGATGAAATGTCGGAATCTGAGATTAAATCCTGGGAAGATAAAGCGAAATCCGGCATCCTGAGGGGCGACAATATATTAAGGTCGATTTCCTCCAAATTCCATTCCGTTATGACCGGCCTGTCTGTCAACAGTACTTCTCTTTATTCGATGGGGATCACATCGGCAGGCTATGGTGAAAACGGAAAGCTCCAGATCGATGAAACCAAATTAAAGCAGGCCCTTGAGACAAAAAGCACGGAAATCAAGGAATTGTTCACCTCCGAGAACGGACTCAGTAAAAAGCTCAATGACATCATAACCGGGGCAACGAAAACATCCGGGCCGAAAGGTACCCGGGGAACCCTTGTGGAGGCTGCAGGAGTCGCTTCCACAATGTCCGATACGGAAAACAGCATTTATGAACAGATCAAACGGTCCAATAAATCGATCCTGACATTGCAGGAAAAACTGGAAGATGAAGAGACAAGACTCTGGAAAAGATTTACGGCAATGGAAACGGCGCTTCAGCGGCTGAACTCGCAAAGCTCCATTCTGACCCAATTCTCCAGCGGAAGTTGATACCAGCCATTATAACATTAAGCGGCGGCCATGTGCCGGCGGTTCCCAATAAGAAATTGTGAAGAAGAGGTGTATAATAATGCAGCAGGCAAACCTATATCAGCAGTACAAGGCCCAGTCTCTGGAGACTCTTACCAGGGGAGAAATCGTGGTGAAGCTCTTTGAAGAAGCCTCTAAACAGATCAGCACGGCTATTTTCCTCATAAGCAGCGGAGAACAGCATAAGTCATTCAGCTGCATTGTGAAGGCGCAGAGGATCATCCGTACCCTGAACCTTTCTCTGGATATGAAGTACGCGGTCTCCGTTCAACTGAACGACATGTACCTGTTTCTTCACAATAAGCTGGCCGAGGCCAATACGAACAACGACGTCGCTTTGTTGAAGGAACTCCTGGCTCTTGTGGACGACCTGAAGGTTACCTTCCGCCAGGCGGACAAGCTTGCCAGGGTACAAACGGCAGAGACGAGCGCGGCCAGAATGGCCAAATAGTCCGGATCCAATCGAAAGAAGGACGGTTTCAATGAGCACGCTGACATTAATGGAATATTACCATAAAAAAAAGGCACTCTTAAAACAGTGCCTTGATTTAAGCGAAAAATTGCCCCCCAGCATCGAAAACTGGGAATCCGTTCCCGGCCTCTTATCTGACAGAGAGGCGGTGCTCCTTCAGTTGAAAGAGCTGGAAGAAACGGCGGAGGCCGGGGCAAAATCCCTCCTTTCGCAGGAAATGAAACAGGAGCTGGACCAGATGATCAAACAGATCCAGGACCTTGATCAGGAATCGGCCCGGCTGATCCGCAGAGAGCAGGAAAGCATCCTGGACTCCCTTAAGGCCAACGCGCAGGGCAGGAAGCTCACGCAGTACGCCCAGGCGACCGATTTGGCGCAGGGACGCAAGCTCGATTATAGAAAATAAAAGTATAACGGAACGAGAAACATAAAGTCTCTCCCGGCGGAGCGGTTTATTATCAGACATTGCCCAGATAGGCTTTCACGATATCGCCGCTGTTCTTTACCTCGTCCCGGGTGCCGGAGAATACGATATTTCCGGTTTCGAGCACATACGCATAGTCCGATATGCTCAGCGCGTTATCCACCATCTGCTCGACCAGCATGATGGTTACGCCGGTCTTTTTGATCTCCGTCAGCAGCTTGAAAACGTCCGCAACGATGATTGGTGCAAGTCCCAGGGACGGTTCGTCGAGGATCAGCAGGTCGGGTTCCGTCATCAGAGCCCTTGCGATGGCAAGCATCTGCTGCTCTCCCCCCGACAGTGTGCCGCCGGGCTGCCTGCGCCTTTCCTTAAGCCTCGGAAAGCGGTCAAACATCGCGTCCATGCGTTCGCGGATCTTTCTCGGATCCTTCTCCGCATACGCTCCAAGGAGCATGTTCTCTTCCACGGTATGCTCCGCGAAGATCTGCCTGCCCTCGGGGACAAGACGCATTCCTTTTCTGACCAGCTTATCCGGAGCCGTCTTTGCGATATCCTCGCCCTTGTACAGGATGCTTCCTTCCTTTGCCCGGTGGAGGCCCACGATGGTGTTTAGAATCGTGCTCTTTCCGGCGCCGTTTGCTCCGACGATGGTTACGACCGAGCCTTTCTTCACCTCGAACGATACGTGGTGCACCACTTCCGTTTTGCCGTAAGCGATGGATAAATTCTCAACCTTCAGCATACCGGCACCTCCTCTCCAAGATAAGCCTTCCGCACCGCGGGGTCTACGCACACTTCCGCCGGAGTACCCTCCGCGATCTTCCTGCCGTAATCGATCACCGTGATGTAATCGGATATGCCCATGACGATGCTCATATGGTGCTCGATCATCAGCACCGTTATGCCGACGTCTTTTATCTTCTTGATGATTTCCGAAAGCTCCGCCACTTCCGTTTCATTCAGGCCCGCGCAGGGCTCGTCCAGAACCAT
>DATMXY010000358.1:0-3576 GCA_035561275.1 Anaerovoracaceae bacterium
CAATTAAGGCTTGTAAACAATATGATTGATATCACCAAAATCGACTCGGGTTTTTATGATCTGGGCCTTCAAAATCTGGATATCGTGCGGGTTGTTGAAAACATTACGATGTCCGTATCCGATTATATCAGGAGTAAATCCGTCAATCTGATCTTTGACACCGATTTTGAAGAAAGAATCATTGCTTTTGATCCGGACAGCATTGAGCGCATCATGTTAAATCTATTGTCCAACGCAGTGAAATTTTCAAAAGAAGGCGGCACGATCCATGTCAATATGCATAATACGGAGGAAGAGGTAATCGTTTCTGTCAGGGATACCGGCATAGGCATACCGGAGGATAAAAAGGAATTGATCTTTGACCGGTTCAGGCAGGTAGACAAGTCATTGACCAGGAACCATGAGGGCAGCGGGATCGGTCTGGCCCTGGTGAAGTCTCTTGTCGGCATGCATGGAGGCAGTATTTCCGTACAAAGCGATCACGGTATTGGTACGATCTTTATTTTCTCGCTGCCTGCCAAAACGACACAGGATGAGAAAGTTCCACCGGCAGAAAAGAAGCCAAAACCCAATATTGAAAAAATCCACCTGGAATTTTCCGATATCTACAGTATCAATTAGAGTTAAAAAGCCGTTTCCGGTCGGAAACGGCTTCGTATTATCATAATGTAATTTTATTGTATTTAGGAGCTTATTTGTTATTTTGCAGAGAAATACGGCTTCTCCAGGCCAAGGGCTTCAATCACGCCTTCGTTTCCTTTTTCCGGGAAGGCGACGACGAGCGCATAGTCTTCATCGAATGCGGCATCCCAGCCGTAGACCAGCCGTTCAAAGCTTTCAAGCACATAACCGTCCTGATTGTGGTCGGTGGTATCATAGGGGTCCGCCAGAATCAGCACATCGTCCTGAGTACCGTAAGTGCCCATGTCGTCATAGCCGACGACTACCTGCCAGTGTCCGCCCCATTCATCCCAGCCGACCATTACGGGAATGCCCGCGGAGATAAGATACGGGATCAGGCCGTCGTCGTCTGCGCCCCATTCCAGATAGTGACCGCCGATAGAATGCGCTTCCAGATCCTCATCATAGGCCAGATCCCTCGTGGTGAACCAGGCCCAGTTTCCGCCGTCTTCATTCAGCGCGCCGAAGATCTCCTCCATGCCGTTGATGGTGGTGGCGCCCTCTTTTCCTTCTTGTCTCATCTGGGCCAGATCGATATCAGTCAATCCATTGGACTTGTCAAACCAATCCAGCACCATGAGAGCGGAAGCGGGACCGCAGGTCCATTCCGTGGACTGCTGAACGGTCCGGAATTCGGATAGCATAACCAGGCTGTCGCTGCCTTTCATTCCATAATTATAGAAATCGAAGGATTTATAGTACGGGGAGTTGTCAAAGTCGCCGGAGCGCTCATAGCCTTCCGTGGCTGCCCCTGCCAAACCTGCCCCGTCATTTCCGCGATACTCGGTTTCGGGATAGTAAGCCGTGATATCGGCGGCCGTGTCGCCGTACGGGATCTTGCGGGCGTCGGTGAAATCAGCCGTGTTCGTCGTATCTTTGGGAATGCCGGCGCCCTTGACCGCTCCGTCATAGTTCCAGCCCTCGGGAATGGCTACCAGGAAGCTGGTGCCGGTAAATTCTTCATCGGGATCAGCGTTTACGTCTTCAAAGCCTGCGCCCCAGGCCAGGCGCTCATAAGACTGGATGTTATAGCCGTTGTTGCTGTGATCCGTCGTGTCATAGGGATCCATCAGGATCAGCACGTCGTCATTGGTGCCTTCCGTACCCATGGTGTCATAGCCGATGATGACCTGCCAGTGCCCTCCGAAGCTGTTCCAGCCGACTAAGATCGGATGGCCCGCGGCCAGAGTGCTCCGGACCCATTCCGAATCAAAAAGTTTCTTGGGATCGTCATAGCTGGAATAGATATCCCATTCTTTGGTGACGCCCAGGTCCCCAAGATTTTCAAAGATTCCGGTCATGGCTTCCAGGCTGCTGAATCCGCCCCAGCTTGGCTGTGGCTCGCGCAGGCCGGACACATCCTCTTCGTTCAGGTCGCCGCGCTTGCCGTACCATTCCAGAACCGTGAGAGCCGAAGCCGGCCCGCAGGTCCCGCCCGTGGCCTGTAATGTGCTCTTATATCCCGTCAGCATGGTGAGGGTATCGCTGGATGTCGTATTATAATAGTCGATAAACGGCCAGTAGGTCTCATCCTCCAGATTGGAAAAGTCTGTGGTACCGCTCCAGTCGCCAAGGCCATAGCCGGTCAGGAGACGTTCTCCCATGGGGATCGCATACTCCTGGCCGAAAACGGATACGCCGGTTTTGTCATCTACGGACGGCTCCGTATTCTCGCCGGCTCCGGGAATCCAAAATGTGTTTTTATCCCAGTAGCTTTCACTGAAAGATCTTGGCACAGCGAGGATCCGGTCTGCAATTCCGTCATTGTCAGTGTCTTCCAGATCTACGAAGGACTTTCCGACCAGGTCCTTTGCGGAAGAAGCGCTGTCTGTGGACCAGGTCCAGGCATATTTGTCTGACCCGGTAACGGAATAGATCTGCGCGTTGCCGGCAACTTCCACCAGATTCATCTTGCCGTCTTCAAAGGATCCCAGCAGGGTGAAAGGTCTCAGACATTCTCCTTTAAAGATGATATCGCCGTTAATGGTGGTTTTATCGAGGACAAAACTTCCATCTGCCACTCCATCGGCAACGATGAGGTCTCCACTGATGGATGCGTCTTTTATCGTGACATCCTTTGCCTTGACAATCGACAGGCCGGATGAATCTTCCGTATAAGTGCCCGCCTTATCATAGTAGGTCTTTACCGCGTTGTTGATGATGGTCACAACTTCGGCCCTTGTGATACTGTTTTGCGGATTGAATTGATTATTATATCCGCTTATGTATCCGTTCGCTTCCATTCCGAAAACCAGAGATTTTGCCCAGGAAGAGATGCGTGCCGCATCGCTGAACTCGGTAGCGTCTCCGTTATAAGGATCAACCTCAAAGGCTCTGGCCAGCATCAAGACTGCCTGTTCTTTTGTGATTTTCGCCGTGGGGCTTGCCAGTCCCTTCCCGTCGCCGGTGAGCACTCCTGCCGCATTGGCTTTCAATACGGCTCCCTCGTACCATGCACCTGCCGGAACGTCTGAAAAGGTATTCTCGGCCGCTGCCTGATAACCCATGAGATTGTTCAGAATCGTGGCCATCTCGGCCCTTGTTATGTAGTCATTGGGCCTGAACTTTCCGTTCGAACCGTTCAGCGCGCCGTATCCCGCCCATTTTTCGATGGCGGAGGCCGCCCAGTGGTTCTCCGTGTCTGTAAACATGCCGGCGGCGGCACTGGCGGGCTCTTCTGCGGCTCCGCTTCCTGCCTCTCCGGCCGCGGCGCCCGGCTCGACCGTTTCAGCGGAGAACGCCACGGAGAACGAGCTGAGAATCATGGCGGCAGTCAGCCCAAAAGCAAGTAATTTTTTGCCTCTCATATATTCCTCCCTTTCCTCTGTAAGAATGAATGATTTTTATACGAATGTAACGATGGCGCTGACAGAATCTGTTGCAGCGCCATTGCTA
>DATMXY010000359.1:0-2314 GCA_035561275.1 Anaerovoracaceae bacterium
ATTAAAAACCGCAATAAGGTTGATCTTCCAACATTTATTACGGTCTTCCAATTTCTTCTTAAAGTAATTGACTTGTCTGTGTTTTTAATTAATTTGCGGTTATGCCGGCGCCGGGAGATATAGGCAGGTCCCGCTTGCAGATATGGGTAGGTCCCTTGCGCCGGCCGTTTTTCATTCGGCGGACTCCATAACGACCTTTTTCACCATCTGCTTTTCATTGGGTTTATCCCTGAAATCCCTGCGAACGCTTACGATCTTATCCGCGGTTTCGATCCCCTCGACGACCTTTCCGAAAGCGGCGTACTGTCCGTCCAGATGGGGCGATTTCGCCACCATAATGAAAAACTGCGATCCGGCGGAATTAGGATCCATTGCCCTTGCCATGGACAGAACGCCGCGGTCATGCTTTAAATTATTCTCAAAGCCGTTGGACGTAAATTCTCCTTTGATGCTGTAGCCAGGTCCGCCCGTGCCCGTGCCGTCAGGGTCTCCGCCCTGGATCATAAAGCCGGGAATGACCCTGTGGAAAATCGTGCCGTCATAAAAGCTCTTTTCCACCAATTCCACAAAATTTTTTACCGTTTCCGGCGCGATCTCGGGATACAGCTCGGCGCGCATCACATCGCCGTTCTCCATTTCAATTCGAACGATCATATTCTCCTCCTTATTTTCTTACTTTGAAAACCTCATTGCGATAATACCGCGGTTCCAGTGCCTCCCACAGCTCCGTTTTGAGATATTCCGGATAAACGTTCTCCATGGCGAGGATCTCCTTTTTGCTCAGGAACCGCGCCTCCCGCAGCACCTGGTTTTCCCCGTCAAATTCCGGATCCGTTCCCAGCACGAGGCTGCCGCCTGCCGCTTCCGCGAGGAAAAAGTTCACAAACCGCTGCCCTCTGGTTTCGGAAACCTCCTCCACATGCCAAAGGAGCCTTTTTACGCGTATCTCAAGGCCTGTTTCCTCCAATACCTCGCGCACGGCCGCTTCCACCGCGTTCTCACCGGCTTCGATGGCGCCGCCGGGAACCATCCAGATATCCTTTCCTTCATGGCTTTGCTTCACCATGAGGATCCTTCCCTCTTCATCGGGTATGACCACCCGCACTCCACCTGTCCACATAACTTTCTCCTGAAACTGCAGACGTCAGAGACTGACGCCTCATTCACCTGATCACCAGGGCCCCGATGACGCCCGCGAGGATCGTGAGCTTAATGGGGCCAACATTGAATTTGCCTGCCAGCAGAATCGTACCGGCAAATATGACGCACGGCAGCAGATTGATATACTCCGCCGCATTTTTAATGAGTTCCACAGAAAAAACCGGCCCGTTGAAAATTGAACTTTCCGACAGAAAAATCACGGCGGAGGCAATCAGTGCCACGGTTGCGGGCCTGATTCCGTATAAAACCGCGTTCACGGATCTGCTCTCCTTAAATTTGTTGATAAAATGCATCACGGCCAGCACCAAAATGAATGATGGCAGCGTCACGGCCGCAGCTGCCACCGCCGCTCCTGCAAGTCCGGCATACTGGAAGCCCACATAGGTTGCCGCATTGCCGGCAATCGGTCCGGGAACCACCTGGCACAAGGCGACGAGTCTGGAGAACTCCGCCGACGTCATGATGCCGAGATCCTGCACGCCTTGATAAATCAGCGGCAGCATGGCATATCCGCCTCCAAAGCTGAAAAGGCCGATATGGAAAAACATAAAGAACAAATTTATGAAAGGCGTCATTGAACCCCGCCTTTCCTTCGCCGGTACCAATACGATGCAAGTCCGGCCAAACCTCCGAAAACGATGGCCCAGACTGCGCTGATCCCGACGAATACGACCATGATAAAGGAAACGGCAGCGATAAAATATCCCAGCTTATCCTTCAGAATCTGTTTTCCCAGCTTCCAGGCGGCAACCAGGATCAGCGCCACCGACGCCGCTTTAATACCCTCGAAAGCGCCCTTTACATAAGGGTTGTCTTCGATCTTGCCCAGAAAGAGAAGAATCGCCACAATGCTGATAAAGGCGGGAAGAATCACACCCAGGGTAGCCGCGATACTGCCGATCAAGGCTTTCTTTTTATTCCCCACATAGACCGCCGTGTTGACTGCCAATACCCCGGGCAGCGACTGGCCTATGGCAAAGCAGTCCGTGATCTCCTCCTCGGTCATCCAGCCCTTCTCGTCCACCACAGCCTTTCGAATCAGAGGAAGCATCGCAAGCCCGCCTCCAAAAGTAAAGGAACCTATCTTAAAAAACGTAAAAAACAAATCCAAGATCAGCTTCATTAATATACCTAATCCCTTAAGCTTTTTGCC
>DATMXY010000360.1:0-2870 GCA_035561275.1 Anaerovoracaceae bacterium
CCGGGCGCTTTTCATTCTGTATTCAATCATTTGCTTTTTTATGACCGGATTTTGCCTTCCCTTGTATTTCTGGCACAGGCTTCTGTTCATTTTTGGTGATGTGCAGTTTACGGTTACTTTCAGTGCCATGCGGTTCTTCGGGATCCGGCCTCCTCATTCCTGCTTTCGCCATACGCAAACCTCCTAAACGTCGTTATGCTTGCTGGACTGTTTTTTTGCATTCCGGCTCTGATTCTGATTTTCCCTGGTCAGGGGAGTCTGACCGTCTGCCTTTTGCTTTCTGGCTTTTTTATTATCTACCTGACTGTCCTTTGCCATAGAGACCTCCTTGTCTGAAAACTTCGGTTTTATTGTTTCCCGTCGCAAAGGAACTATTCGCAGTGCGATTTATTGCAAAGTCAGAGAGTCGATTTGTTTCAGGCTGTCGTAATCGTAGGAAGTGATCCGGCCTTCCTGCACATAATAAAGCTCGTCGTTGATATAAAGGACACGCCTCGCGTATGGGATGTAGTTTCCGTATATGCCGGAGGGCTCGGAATCAAGGATTCCTTTCAGCGTCAGCTTCTTCCCGGCAAAGTTCATGATGATCGCCCCCTGCTGATAACCTTTCTGGGGGTTTTCCTGATTGATATAAGCATCAAAGGCTACGTTTTCATTGGACAGGTCAAACATGATCGCCTTGTGGTTATAAAGCGCCTCCGAGCCGCTTCCTTCGTCCCCGACGACATAAGTTGAGATCTCCTTTGGTTTGCCCATATCGGATACGTCGAAGAGGGAGAATTTAATACCGCCCTGGCGGATCCCTACGACGACTTCTCTGCCGCTGCTGTCCTTTTTATAAATATCATAGGTATCCATGCCGATTCCCAGAAGCAGGTCCTCACCTACCGGATGGAGATAGTTGCTGAAACCGGGGACTTTCAGTTCGCCCGTCAGCACGGGTTTTTTCGGGTCGGAAAGATCAAAGACAAACAGCGGGTCAATGGTCCGGAATGTAACGACGTAACCCTTGTCTCCCATGAATCTTACAGAGTATATGGATTCCCCTTCTGCCAGGTCTTTCACCGAACCTGTGATATTGAGGGAAGGATCGAGGATATACAGGCCGTTGCTGTTGCTGCCGTTCTTGCTATTCCATTCTGTAACCGCAACCCTCAGGTTTCCTTCATACTCATCCATGGAAAACTGGTTCAGCAGATTGCCCGGGACCTCGCCCGAACCCGCATAGCCGACCTTCATGCCCTCCAGCACAAATTTTATGATGGAAGTCTTGTCGCCCTGGTCGTTGTAGGCCAGATACAGGGAAGAATCGTTCATATACATTGTCGCTCCGTAGGCGGTGATGGCCTCTGTTTCCGTCTTTTCATCGCTTTTGACGTTGATTGCCGATATGACCAGATAACCGGGACTGGGATGCCGGGGCATGATCATCACATCGTTGAGCTTCATGCTGAATTCCTTGCTGCTTACGGTTGTGTCTCTCATCATCGGCAGGACGATCCCTCCGGACGGATAGCTGTTCGTGACCAGATAAACGATGTCGCCGTTTTTCCTGCTTGACTGGTAACTGCCTTCCATCTCATGCCCCTTCAGGAAAACAGGCCTGAGGGGATCGGAAATATCGTATACATCCACAAAGCTGTAATTTTTCGGAGGGTTATAGGGTGGCATGATCCCGATCCGTTTTTCAATCACTATGGGAGGACTCGCAGCGGAACCCGAAGCGAAATCCTCAATCGGGGCCGCCGCCGCCGCGGATTCCACGGCAGCCCCTTCGGGAAGATCGACGGCAGGCTCGACCGTATCCGATACATACCGCTCGTATTCCGATCTCGTCCCCAGCAGCACAAGCCTGTCGCCGTCCACATAGATCTCGCTTACATTTTTATCCGTGGACAGCCTGATCGCCGTGTCATCGCTCAGCTTGCCCTGGTCAGCTCCCACGATGCGGACCGCGTTATTCCCGGCAATATAAATATACTTGCCGTCCGTCTTCACAATATCCGCCTCATCGATGCCCTCCACCTGAAGATTCGTGGTGGAGTAAGAATCGTCGCCCGCAACGCTTTTCTGCTTTGCCGCCGGGGCCAGACCCTGGTCTGCCACCGGCGCCGATGCGGCCGGTGCCGCGGACTCCGCAGTAGTGGAGCCGTTCATCGAGTTTCTCATCTCACCCGCGCCGCTTGCGGCGTCAAAATAAAAGTTTTCCGCCTCGCGCTGCACCGTCATGGCCTTCTCCAGCTCAGCCATGGTTCTCGCTTTCACCGCCTCCCCGATTTTCCCCCTGACGGTCTCCGCCAAACCGGTGTTTGACTGCAGGTCTATTTCATAGTCAGCAACGGCGATGATGCGGTCAAAATAGGAAACTTTTCTTCCCAGAACATCTTCACAGATCACCCGGAGCGGCACCATGGTACGCCCTTCAAGAATCAGGGATTGAGAACTCATCGTATATTCATGTTTGATCAATCCATCTCTGACGGTATACTTTTTACTGCCGACGGGGAAAACATATTCCTTCCCGTCGTATTTTACGATGGCTGCTTTATTAGCCTCGTCATATACCACCTCGGCGCCGAAGTATTCCGAAATCGCCTTCATCGGTACCAGTGTATTTGAATCGATGACGGTAGCGCCCAGGTCCGGGTTGGTTGGATCCAGCATTTTGACTTCCCCGTCGGACAGGATCAGCGGACTTCCTGTATAAAGGTAAGCGACTCTGACCCCGCCAGCCGCAGGCTCGTTCCGGAGCGGGTCATCCCCGGGCAGTTCGCTTTGACTTGCCGCCAGCGCCAGGATCGTACCGGCCAGTAAAAATATCAGGACCAGTATCCCGTAAAGGATTGTCTTTTTCCGCATTGCAATATCCC
>DATMXY010000361.1:0-2121 GCA_035561275.1 Anaerovoracaceae bacterium
ATAATATTACCACATTTATTGAGCAAAGGAGCCCTGATTATATGAATACAAAAGAGGATCTTTTAATTCGGACCGCCGAACTTTACTATCACCAGGGATTGAGCCAGAACGTCATCGCTGAAATTCTCAGCACTTCAAGGCCTACCGTCTCGCGCATGCTGGACGAGGCGAGAGAATCAGGTATTGTTGAAATCATAATCCACAGTCCGATCAAGAAAAACACGGCGCTGTCCAAAGCGCTCCGGACAGCGTTAAATCTGAAAGACGCCATCGTCGTCTCAGGCGATTATGATTATGACGCCGCGCTGAAAAAATGCAGCACCGCCGCGGTGCACCTGTTAACGGGCATCCTTGAAAACAATAACACCATCGGTATCTCCTGGGGCCCCGCCATCAATTATTTGTGCGACGCTTTGGAGCCTCATGAATATTATAATGTAAACGTAGTCCAGATGGTCGGCTGCCTCGGAACAGGAAATCCAAGCATAGACGGCCTGGAGCTGGCAATGAAGATCTCCGCCAAATTAAAAGGCACTTATTCCAATATCTATGCTCCCGCTTTCGTCGATAACGAGATCGTCTACAAGTATCTGATCGCTGAGCCGCAAATAGAAACGACGCTGAAAAAAGCGATGAATACTGATATCATATTAACCGGCGTCGGATCTCTTGACAGCTCTTCAACCCTGGTTAAGGCAGGTTACTTTTCCGAAAAAGACAGAAAAGACCTGATATCCAGAGGCGGAGTCGGCCACCTCCAGGCCAGGGTATTCGATGAGAGCGGCCGCGAAATCGGCATCGAAGGGAAATACGTAATTTCCGCTCCTTTGGACGCTTTAAAGACTCCCAAATGGTCCATCGGTATCTGCGCGTCCGAGATGAAGGCGGTTTCGGTACTTGCCGCCATCAAAGCCGGTTATATCAACACGCTGGTCAGCGACGAGAAATTGGCCGGCAAATTATTGGAATTAAAGGTGGCCGGCAAGAACAGGTAACCGGCCGCTGTTCAAAGGTCTTTCATCCCTTCATTGCATTCGATGACCACTTTGACCCCTTCTCCTTTCCCGGTCGCCTCAAACCCTTCCCTCCAGTCATCCAGGGATACGATCCTGGTCACGATCATTTCCGGAACGACTTTTCCGGATGCCAGGATTTCCATGGACTTTTCCCAGGAGCTCGGTTTCTGGCTTCTGGACCCCATGTACACGATCTCCTTATGGAGAATCAGATCCGTGGCGATTTCTTCTTTTTGATTGGCAAAAACCCCCATCTGGATGGCTTTGCCTTTCTTTTTTATCACTTCCAGTCCTTTGTTCAATGCGGCTACCGAACCTGAGCATTCAAAGATCTTATCAACCCCTCTTCCGCCGGTCATCTCCTTTACAACTTCATTGAGATCTTCCTTTGTCTGATCCACCGTTCTGTCAACTCCGATTTTTTTCCCGACTTCAAAGCGCTCGGTATCCGAGGAAAGCCCCGCGAGGATCACGGTGCAGCCCCTTGCTTTTGCGATTTGAGAAACCATAAGTCCAATGGCTCCCACTCCGAAAACGCACAGAATTTCACCCTTCTGAACATCTCCCTTCTCAATGGCGGCATGAACGCCGCAGGCAAGCGGTTCTGTCAATGCCGCCGATAAAAGGCTCACGTTATCGGGAAGGACATGGATGCTTTCTTCTCTGGATACGACATATTGAGCCATACTTCCGTTTATCTGCGTACCAATGCCCTGTCTGTTGGAACAAAGATTGTAATCCTTCGATCTGCAATAATCACAGGAACCGCAGGTTTCAAACGTTGTTTCGCTGGTCACCCTGTCTCCGATTTTGATCTTTTTGACTTCCGGGCCTACCGCCGTTACGATCCCGGAAAACTCATGTCCCAGAATCACCGGCGTTCTGGTGCTTGCGTATGTACCCCGAAAAGCATGGATATCCGTTCCGCAGATTCCCGTATAAGCGATTTTAATTTTAACCAGATCCCGTTCCGCTTCTGGTTCGGGAATTTCAATCATTTGCATATTGTCATAGCCTTTTTCCGTCTTTATGACAGCTTTCATTTGTTGACACCTCGTGTTTTGAAAATTTGATTGATTTACTTGCCATTTGTTCATCATTGCTT
>DATMXY010000362.1:0-19498 GCA_035561275.1 Anaerovoracaceae bacterium
CCACGGCTGTGCTCCACAATAGCTTCCTCGATTACCGGTTGTTTCTTATCATGCGGTTATAGGCGCGGTCTGTCCATTGCAGCAATTTATCCCTTTGCAGGATCCCCGCGATAAACAGGATGACGGCGGCGGCGCCCGTAATGATCAGTCCCGTATAACTGCCGTTATAGAACATGCTTCCCATAAGGACGCTTCCCATCATTGCCGGGGTCCTGCCGGTCAGGGACAGCAACAGAAATGGAACGACACGGATTTCAGAAACGCCTGCGGCATACGTAAAGAGGTCCTTTGGGATGCCTGGGATCAGAAATATGACAAAGAGTATGATAAAAGACCGCTTGCTGTTCAATGTGTGTACAAATCTGGAGAATTTCTCTTCGCCAAAGATCACATGCAGCGCATTCCTGCCCAGCAGGCGCGCGAGATAGAATGTGACGACTGTCCCCAAGGCAACCCCTGCCACGGAAAACAGAAATCCAAGCCAGAAATGATAAGCATATCCGGCGGCAAATTGCAGGGCCTGCCCCGGGATCACGGAAACGACGACCTGGAAGACCTGCAGCCCTATATAAATGAGAATACTGGCGGTCTTGTACTGCTTCAGCAGCTGGTTGATTTCATCCAGGCTGCTAAGCCGTGCAACAAGTTCAGGGTAAGCAAAATAGACATAAATCGGCGCGCCGATTATAATACCGAATAAAATCAGCAGCTTCAGAACGGAAACAATCGTTCTCAACCTTTTTTTTCGTTTTTCATTGCTGTTTTTCATTTTTTATTCTTCTGTCTCAGTTGTCTCAGTGGTATGCTTCCCGCCGTCTTTAGAAGCGGCTCTTTATATATTCTGCGGAATATTAACCAGTTTCTTATCGTATAAAGCCTGCAGCGCTTTCATTACGCCGAATTTGGAATGCTCATAGGTCAGTCCGCCCTGAAAATAAACGATATAAGGCGGGCGGATCGGCGCGTCCGCGCTCAGTTCTATGGATGAACCCTGAACAAAAGCACCGGCGGCCATGATCACCTGATCCTCATAGCCCGGCATATCCCAGGGCACGGGCTTCACGTGGGCGTCGACGGGCGCAGAAGCCTGGATTCCCTCGCAGAACGCGACGACCGATTCCGGATTGCCAAGTTTTACGGCCTCTATAATGTCGCTTCTCTGGTCTTCCGGCTTTGGACAGACGTCAAATCCGAGGTTTTCAAACACTTTTGCACAGAGGATCGCTCCTTTGAGGGCGCCGTTCACAGTCTTTGGCGCGATAAAAAGACCCTGAAACATGGTTCTGGTCTGCCCGAAAGTCAATCCGCACTCCCCTCCGATCCCTGGAGATGTCATCCGCCAGGAAATCTTCTCGATCAAATCGGAACGACCGGCAATATAACCGCCGGTCAGCGCCAGCCCGCCTCCGGGATTCTTGATCAGAGAACCGGCAACGACGTCGGCGCCGGCTTCGGTAGGTTCCCTTGTGTCCAGAAACTCACCGTAGCAGTTATCCACCATACAGACGATATCGGAATTGATGGATTTTAGAAAGCTTGCCCATTCCTCGATCTCCGGTATCGTTATGGCCTTGCGCCAGCCGTAGCCCGTAGCCCGCTGCAGGGCTGCCACCTTCGTTTTCGGAGATATGGCCGTCTTCAGCGCCTCCAGGTCAACGGTCCCGTCCGGTTTCAACTCAACCTGTTTATAGTTTACCCCAAAATCCTTTAATGATCCCTTCCCTTCCCCACGGATACCGATGACTTCTTCCAAGGTGTCGTAGGGACTTCCGGTGCAATAGATCAGTTCGTCCCCCGGACGCAGGATACCCGCGAGGGTCAAAGTCAACGCATGGGTGCCGTTGACTATGATGGGCCGCACCAGAGCGGCTTCTGTCCGAAAGACATCGGAATAGACCTTCTCCAGGGCTTCTCTTCCGGGATCATTATAGCCGTAGCCGGTATTCCAGCCGAAATGCATGTCGGAGATCCTGTTCTTCTGAAACGCATCCAGAACTTTATACTGATTATAGGCCATGACGTCGTCCAGTTCCTGAAAGATATCCTTGATCTGATCCTCGGCTTTTGCCACGGCTTTGAGGACAGTCTCATGGAGCCCGAAGGATTTATTTAATAATTGATATGTGTTTTCTGCATAGATTTCTCCAATGGTTTACATAATAATTATATTGTGACTTATTAAGGCTTATAGGAAATTACTGAAACCTCCTGGGATTAAAAACATCATTTTTTGTCAAATTCGTCTTCCCATTCGAAATTTTTAACCAAATCCTGCTTTACATTCTTCTTATGGGCGGCATAAAGCTGCGTCGTCGTTACATTTTCATGGTCAAGCAAAGCCTGAACGTCAAAGATGGAGTTGCCGCGGCCGATCAGCGAGGTTGCCGCTGTCGCCCTTAATTTATGGGGGCTGTAGCCTGCGCCCCTCGAGGTTGCAAGGCCGATGGAGGTGTACTTTTTTACGAGCTCCCGGATCTGGCGCTCCGTCATACGTTTGCCCTGCAGGGAAAGGAACAGCGCGTCCCTGTTTTCTCCTGTCAATCCTTCGTCGGAGGCCCTTTCTTCATTGATATATTCTACCAGGGCTTTTTTTACGGATTTATTCAAGGGCATTACGGATTCCTTGCCGCGCTTGCGATAGATCTTGAACTCTCCCCGGTTGAAATTGAACGAGGATATGTTGAGCTGCTGCAGCTCCGACAGCCGTAGCCCGTATGTAAGGAATAGGATCAGGATGGCTTTATCCCGTTTCTTTGTCTTCTGCCAGAACTCTTTCTCTTTTTTTGTCAGATTGCCTCCGGCGGATACCGCGTCCAGCATGCGCATGACCTCGTCGTCCTGCAGCGCCTTGATCTCCCTTTCTCCGGGTTTCGGAAGCTTGATCGGGTCAAAGGCGTCGGTGATATTCCGGCTGATCATTTCGTCACGGTACAGATATTTGAATAAAACGGAGAGGGAAGATTTCTTTCTGGACAGTGATTTTTTATCATTCTCGTAGATGATCACGGCCTTTTCCTTTTCCACCTTATATCTTCTGCAGTAATCGATAAAGAGATTGATGTCCGCCGCTTTTATATTTTCAAAATTCCCCTGCTTGATATCGCGGATTTTTTCCGCTGCGGTCAGGTCCGTTTCGTGGATCAGGTAATTGCAGAAGAACCGGATGTCCTGCAGGTAGGCCAGCCGGGTCATGGGCAGGACGTTTCCTTTGAGATATACAAAGAAACCGCTCAAAAAACGCGGCAGCTCGTCCTGGATCGACTGGCATTTTTCCATGATCTCGTTTTCCTTCAGGATGATGTTGTCGGGTTTATCGCTTTTATTATGGATTTTTATTTCCTTTTTTACTGCCATATTTTCACCTCTGCTGTGCATCAGAGCAGCCTTGAACGGATTGCTTCATAAATAGCGGAAAGCGCGTCTTCTTCATTATATTCCGATAAATTGAACCAGATCATGTCCGGGAACCGCCGTAACCAGGTCATCTGACGTTTTGCATAGTGCCTTGTATTTCGTTTGACCAGGCGGACCGCTTCGGTAAGACTGTATTCACCATGGAAATAAGCGATGATTTCTTTGTATCCGATCCCCTTCATGGAAATGCTGTCCACTGTCAGTCCCATCTCCAGCAGAGATTCTATTTCTTTGATCAATCCCGCTTTCATAAGCTGGTCCACTCTCTCATCGATCCGGCCGTAAAGCTCTTCCCGGTTTCTCGTCAAACCGATCAGAATGCACCGGTAATCCTTCGTGGGAACGAAGGACCGGCTGAATTCCCGGATCCCCTCCCCTGTGGTTTCAAATACTTCAATGGCGCGGATCACCTTTTTCAGGTTGTTGGGGTGGATCCTTCCTGCGGCAGCCGGATCCAGCGCTTTCAACCGGTCGTGAACATGACCGGCGCCGAAGAGCTCCGCTTCCTGTTCCAGCTGTTCCCGGAAGTCTGCCTGTCTCGGCATGACGGAAAAGTCCATGTCGTAGATCAAAGAATTCAGGTAGAGCCCGGTCCCCCCCGATACGATGGGAGTTTTGCCCTCCTTGAATATTATTTCTATATATTTTTTCGCTAAGGCCTGATATTCCGCCGCGGAAAAATCCTCTCCCGGGTCGATCTCGTCAACGAGGTAGTGCTTCGCTGCGGCCAGTTCTTCTTTGGAAGGCTTTGCGCTGCCGATATCCATGTATTGATAGATCTGCATGGAATCCGCAGAGACGATTTCTCCCTGAAAGGTTTTGGCGATTTCAATCGCATATCGCGTTTTGCCGACGGCCGTAGGGCCCGCGACAAAGATAACCGTTCTATCCTGCATCTTGATTTCCTGTTAAACCCTCTTGAACATCTTTTCGATCTCGTATTTTTTGAGCCTGACAAAGGTCGGCCTCCCGTGGGGGCAGGAATAGGGATTTCTCGTCTTTGCCAGGTCGGCCATCAAGCTTTCAATTTCCTGCCGGTCCAGTACGTCGTTGGCTTTTACAGCCTTTTTACAGGCGTTCGTTATGATCGCGTCTATCTTTTTTTGATTTTTCAGGTCTGATTCTTCAGAGATATTATCGAGAATGTAATCGATAAAATCCTTTGCCTCGCCTAAATCCATAAACACGGGGATCGCCTTCATGAGGTATGCCGCCGGACCGAATTCTTCCAGATGAAAACCGAAATTTCCCAGGAAATCAAGAATTCCGGCAGTATCGTTTTTTATGGCAAACGTTACATTTATCACAATCGGCGCAAGAAGCAGCTGCTGGGCTTTTGTCCCGTTCTGATACTGCGCGAGCAATTGTTCATAGAAAATCCTTTCATGAGCCGCATGCTGGTCGACGAGGTAAAAGCTGTCTTCGTCCACCGCCGTTATGTAAGTGCCAAAGACAGATCCCGTTACCGTCAGGTCCTTTATATTGAATTCATGATTGTCATAAGTTTTAGCAGCAGGCACATAGTCTTCTTTAAATTCCTCAACTTTGCGGTTTAGCTGGGCCTGGGCTTGCTGCTCCTGCCTGCGAATTTCATACAATAAATTTTTTATGTTAACCTGAGCTCCGATTTTTTGTGTAATTCCCGGAACCCCGCCCTCTCCTTCCGATTCCGTAAGCTGGAGGGCTGTTCCGTCAGCAGTCCCGGACTCACCGGCTGCCGGCTCGGGCTGTCGGAACTGAAAAAGGTTCTTCTCTTTCAGCTCCGGGATCGCATCCTTCGTTTTCAGGCTTTTTCGGATGGACTCGGTGATGAAATCCTTCACCGGCCGCTCATCATCAAAGCGCACTTCCTTTTTATTGGGATGGATATTGACGTCCAGCTTCTCCGGGGCGACCTGCAGGAACAGGAACGCTACGGGATATCTGCCTTCAAAGAGTTTTTCCTGATAGGCGTCCGATACCGCATTTTCCATTGCTTTGCTGCTGATATAGCGGCCGTTGACGAAGTAGATCTGACTTTTCCGGTTGGTTTTGCTGTTATCCGGCGCCGAAATGAAGGCTTCCAGAGACATTGGACCGTCTTCTTCCTGGAGGTGGATCAGCTTTTCACCGATCTGCCTGCTGAAGATCGTCAGGATGTTTGAATAGATATCCCCTTTTCCCGCTGTTGAGAACAGGATGTTTCCGTTATTGATCAGCCTTATTTTTATATGGGGATAGGCCAGGGCTATTTTGGTGATCAAATCGATGATCAGCGTGCTTTCGGAGGCGTCAGGCTTCAGGAATTTCAGCCTTGCAGGCGTATTGAAAAACAGGTCTTCCACGATGACCGTGGTTCCCTCCGGACAGCCGGTATCTTCCTGTTCCAGTATTTCCCCGCCTTCCATTCTTATGCGGATCCCGCTTTTCTCCCCCGCTGTTTTCGTGATGAGCTCAACTTTGGAGACCGCAGCGATGCTTGCAAGGGCTTCTCCACGGAAACCCAGGCTGACGATATGATCCAGATCGGATGCACTCCTGATCTTGCTGGTGGCATGCCGTTTAAAAGCAAGTTCCGCATCTTCCCTGGCGATCCCGCTTCCGTTGTCGGTAATCCGGATATAGGTTTTTCCGCCGTTTCGGATTTCGACGACGATGGACGTGGCCCCGGCGTCTATGGAATTTTCCGTGAGCTCTTTGACCACGGATACAGGCCTGTCAACGACCTCGCCGGCGGCGATCTTATCGGCCACGTTTTTCGGCAGTTCTATAATTTTGTTATTCATCGCTTCCATAATAATAACCTCAATAATCCCGTTACCAGGATTCGTAATGTACGATCTCTTCCAGCTTCTTTCTCGATCTGGCTTCGGGCTTCTGATCCGCATATCCGACGGTCAGGATGCAGACGACATACTTGTCGTCCGGGATATTCAAAACAGGCCTGATCTGATCCTGTTTGAACTTTGCGACCCAGCAGGCGCCGATGCCCAGATGCTCAGCCATCAGTACTATGTGCTCCACAGCGATAGCCGTGTCCCTGATGACCTGCTTCAGTTCATGGACCGGGCTTTTTTCGTCCACGGAAACAGGAACAAAACCGTCGATCCTGGAACGGATATCCGCAACGCAGACGATATGGACCGGAGCGGTCGCCATCCAGTTTTGAAAGTTTGCGATATTGGCAAGCTTGCTTCTCATTTCCCCGGATTTTACGACGATAAAATGCCAGGGCTGGGTATTGCTGCCGGAAGGAGCAAGACGGGCCGCTTCCAAAAGCTGGGCGAGCTCCTCCTCCTCCACCGGCTGATCGGTATATTTCCGTATACTTCTGCGCGAGGCCATTTCCTCCAGCATATTTTACCTCCCCTATTTATCGTATTGATTCTGCGAGTATTTTCGCAGACAAAAGAATCATGACTCCGCCGCCTTTTTCAATTCCTCCAGGATCCCGAAGGCCTGGGACGGCGTGATATTCAAAAGATCCAGCGCCTTCAGCCGCTCCATCACCGGATTCGGCGCAAAGCTGAAGAACGAAATCTGCTCTGTTTTGGCCTTCGGATCGATTTCCTCTTCTTTCACGCTTCCGGCATACTTGTCCAGATCGATGGAGGCGCCGCTGTTTTCAAGCTCCCTCAGCTTTTCTTCCGCGGTGAGGAGCAGCTGCTGAGGTACTCCTGCCAGCTTTGCCACGTGGATCCCGTAACTCCTGCTGGCGCTCCCTTCTATGATCTTATGTAAAAATACAATGTTGCCGTCCTTTTCCTGAACGTCTACATTGAGGTTTTTCAAACCCGTCATATGGCCTTCCAGCGCAGTCAGTTCGTGGTAATGGGTGGCAAACAGGGTTCTGATCCTGCCTTTGCTGCTGCAGAGGTATTCCACCACGGCCCAGGCGATGGAAAGCCCGTCATAGGTGCTGGTGCCCCTGCCGATCTCGTCGAGTATGATGAGGCTCCTGTCCGTCGCAGTATTAAGGATATAGGCCAGCTCGCTCATCTCCACGTAAAAGGTGCTCTGCCCCTGGGCCAGATTGTCGGAGGCGCCGATCCTGGTGTAGATCCGGTCCACAATGCCGATACTCGCAGTTTCCGCAGGGACAAAACAGCCTGTCTGAGCCATGAGTACGATGAGCGCCGTCTGTCTCATGTAAGTGGACTTTCCGGACATATTGGGCCCGGTAATAAGCAGCAGACTGTTGCTTTTTCTGTCGATATAGGCGTCGTTGGATACGAAGATCCCGTTCTTTATGGTTTGTTCGATGACCGGGTGGCGTCCCTTCTCAATAACGATGGCGTCGCCGCCGTTGACGGACGGTTTTATATAGCCGAGCCTGCTGCCTACCTCGGCGTAAGAGGCCAGGACGTCCAGCACGGAGATTGCCGTCGAAGTTCTCTGGATCCCCCCGATATAGCCCTGGATGAAATTCCTGATCCCGGCAAAGAGTTCATATTCCATCTGGTTGATCTTTGTTTCCGCGTTTAAAACGAGGGATTCCACCTCTTTCAGTTCCGGCGTGATAAAGCGTTCACAATTGACCAGGGTCTGCTTTCTGATGTAGTTTTCCGGAACCAGGTCAAAATAGGACTTGGTTACTTCCAGATAGTAGCCGAAAACCTTGTTGAAGCCGACCTTCAGGTTCTTGATGCCGGTCCTTTCCCGCTCGACGGCTTCCAGCCCGGCGATCCAGTTCTGGCCGTCCCGGATGGAATTCTTCATCTGATCCAGTTCATCCGAATAACCGTTCCGGATCAGCCCGCCTTCCTTAATCGTATAGGGAGGTTCTTCGACGATGGACCTGTCGATGAGTTCATAGATCTCCGTCAGAGAATCCATGCTTTCTTCCAGCCGCTCAAGGAGCGGATCGCCGCAGGAAGCGAGCTCGCTTTTCATATCGGGCAGCACGAAGATGGAGTTTCTCAGGGCGATGAGGTCCCTGCCATTGGCGTTGCCGCAGGCGACCCGGCCGGCAAGGCGTTCCAGATCGTAGATTTTATTCAAATGTTCCTTGATATTGTTCCGCAGCAGCACCTGATCCGTTAACAGCCCGACGGCGTCAAGCCTTTCCTGGATTTCTTTCAGATTGTTGAGGGGCTCCCGCAGCCATTGCTTCATCTTCCTTGATCCCATTGCCGTTCTGGTCCTGTCCAGGATGCCCAGAAGCGAGCCCTGCACCCTCTTTTCAAACAGGGTTTCCGTCAGCTCTAGGTTCTTAATGGTCGCTTTATCAAGGGACATGTGTCCTGCCGTATCGTATATGTTCAAATGGGCCAGATGGGATAAATTCTGCTTCTGGGTTTCAAAGAGATAGGAAAGCAGCGCGCCCAGGGCCAGAACGGCCAGCGGTTTTTCCTCGATGCCGAGGCCTTTCAGGGACTTCACCCTGAACTGGCGCAGCACGGTATCCGCAGCGGAATTCTGATTGTGATACTGCGCGTTCAATATGCTGAAATATGCTCCGGAAGCCTCTTTGATATCCTCTGAAAGACCGTCCAGACCTGCGACTTCGTTGGCGATGATTTCCCTTGCCCGTATTTTAACCAGTTCATTCAGTAGTTTTTCTATGTATCTTGAACCCTTCAGCTCCGTAACGCTGATCTCGCCGGTGGAGATGTCGCAGTAAGCGAGGCCGGCGCCCGTTTCATCCAGAAAGACCGACGCCAGATAATTGTTCTCCTTTTCGTTGAGCATGGTCTGGCTTACGACGGTTCCGGGCGTAATGATCCGGATGACTTCCCGTTTTACGATCCCCTTTGCCGCCGCCGGATCTTCCGTCTGCTCGCAGATAGCCACCTTATACCCCTTGTCGATGAGCTTTGCTATGTAGGTGTCCGCCGCATGGTAAGGCACGCCGCACATGGGCGCCCGTTCCTCCTGACCGTAGCTCTTCCCCGTCAGCGTGATTTCCATTTCTTTTGATGCAGTAATAGCGTCTTCAAAAAACATTTCGTAGAAATCGCCGAGACGGAAGAACAGGATGCAGTCCTGGTAGTCTTTTTTGATGTCCATATACTGTTGCATCATTGGCGTCAGTTGCATATTAACCTCGAATCCAGTGTGATCTTGTCGAATTATCGTTTAATTTTTATGTAAAGTCAGTATTTAACGGGGTTCATTGGAGCTCTTCGTGGGATGCTTTTACCACGGCCCCGATGATGGGACCATAGTCCTCCCCGGTATCGTGTTTCTCAAAAAGCAGCAGATATTCGATATTCCCTTTCGCCCCCGTCATGGGTGAAAAGTCCAGCCCCTGCGGATACAGCCCGTTGGCTGCTCCGTACCGAATGACGTTTTCAATGACCTCGGCGTGCACCGCCTTATCCCGGATGATACCATTCTTGCCCACCTGCTCCCGTCCGGCTTCAAACTGCGGTTTTACCAGGCAGACCAGCTTCCCGTCGTCGGCAAGGAGTTCTACCGCCACAGGGAAAACGAGCTTCAGGGAAATAAAAGAAACGTCGATGCTTATAAAATCAGCCTTTTCGGTGATTTTTCCCATATCCAGATATCGGACGTTGATTTTTTCCATATTGACCACCCGGGGGTCGTTCCTGAGCTTCCAGTCCAGCTGTCCGTAGCCTACGTCGATGGCATAGACCTTCCGGGCGCCGTTTTTCAGCATGCAGTCGGTAAATCCCCCGGTGGAGGCGCCGATATCCACGGCAACCTTTCCTTCCAGATCCAGGTGGAAAGAAATGATAGCCTTTGCCAGCTTCAGTCCGCCCCTGCTGACATAGGGGCAGGTATCCTCCTTGACGCTGATTTCCGCGTCTTCCCGGATCCCGGTCCCCGCTTTGTCCACCCTTTGGCCGTCCACATATACGATGCCGGCCATGACCGCGCTTTTCGCCCGTTCTCTGGACTGGAAAATGCCTCTGTTGACCAGAACGATATCAAGTCTTTCTTTCAAGGCAGCCACTCACCCTTTCCGCACCGCAGGCTTATTTGACTCTCTGTGCAAGCTCATCCGCAAGCTTGATAAAGAACTCCGCATTGTCATAATAGGGCCCCATGGCATTTTTTGCGTTATCCGTCAGCTCTCTCGCCTTTATCTTGGACTCTTCCAGGCCGTACCGGCACGGATAAGTCGCCTTTTTCTTAGCCTCATCGGAACCGACGCTTTTCCCGATCAGTTCCTCATCTCCGCTGACGTCCAGAATGTCGTCTACGATCTGAAATGCCAGCCCGATGTTTTCCGCATATTCATCCAGGTCCTCCAGCGTCTTCTTATCGGCTCCGCCCAGATGCGCTCCCGCTCTGACCGCCGCCTTGATCAGCGCCGCCGTTTTATTCAGATGGATGTAATCCAGAATCTCCTTGGTGCACTGCTTGTTCTCTGCTTCAATATCCGCGATCTGACCTGCGATCATCCCCCGGCATCCGGCCCCTTTGGCGATCTCATAAACGGCCCGTACTCTTCTCTTCAGCAGATCCACGTTATCCAAATAAAGAAGCATGTCCTTATTCATCGCTTCAAAGGCGGAAGTCAACAGGCCGTCGCCTGCCAGAATGGCGGCGGCGTCGCCGAATACTTTGTGATTGGTGGGGATCCCGCGTCGCAGGTCGTCATTGTCCATGGCGGGCAGATCATCGTGGATCAGAGAATAGGTGTGAATGTATTCTATGGCACAGGCATAGGGAAGCGCCAGCTTCTCGTCGCCTCCGCAAAACTCGCAGGCCGCCAGCAGAAGCACGGAACGCAGCTTCTTTCCGCCTGCCTTCAGGCTGTAAATCATGGACTCATATAACGTAATACTTTTATGGTCAATTTCAGGAAGAAAGTACAGAAGGTGTTCCTCCACGAGTTTCTTAAACCTTTTGTATTCCTTGTTCTGCATCCGGTGTCATCTCCTTTGTGTTTCCGCTTTTCTCAAAGATTTCGATCTTCTGTTTTGCGTCGTTCAATATTCTGCTGCAATAATTGTAGTACTCGATCCCCTGTTCAAAACTCTCCATGGCAGCCTCCAATGTCGTTCCGTCCTTTTTCAGGATGTCCGCCGATTTCTCCAATCCCGCCAGCGCTTCCTCAAAGCTCATTTTACCCTTCTGGTTAATCATGCTGTTCCCTCCTCACTTTAAACCGTAGGCGTCAGTCGTCGTGCTACAACTTCGCAATCGATTTCTCCGTCCTTCATTACCGCAGTCAGCCGGCCGCCGGCTTCAAAACGGCTGGCAGAACCGGCCATTTTCCCCTCTCCGTCCAGTATCGCCGCATAGCCCCGATCCATGATATTTCTCGGATTCAGAGCGTCCAGGCCGGCTTTCAGCCTCTCTGCCCTGGCGGACAGTTCTCCCAACCGACTTCTGAGCGAATTCACCATCTCTTTCTGCAGAGTCTCGGCCTTCATGGCGTGATACAGGAGCCTGTGGTTCAGGCTGACGGCCAGAGTGCCTGTGCTGTTCGCCTTTACCCTGAGTTCCATATACTTAACAATGCGTTCCATGAAGTGGGTCAGGTTTTTCTTCTCATTTTCAACGTATTCCTTTAACGCGGCGATGTCGGGCACAGCCATCTGTGCTGCCGCCGTCGGCGTCTCCGCCCTCTTGTCCGCCGCGAAGTCGGAGATGGTGAAGTCGGTTTCATGGCCTACCGCTGAAATTACCGGGATCTTTGACGCAAAGATGCTTCGTGCCACAATTTCTTCATTGAATGCCCAGAGCTCTTCCATTGAGCCGCCGCCCCGGCCTACGATAATGGTGTCAGTCTCGGGAAACAGGCGGTTTACTTCTTTGATGGAATTTGCGATTTCAGCCGCCGCTCCGGGACCCTGCACAAGGCAGGGATAAACCAGTACGTCTACTATATTATTCCTACTTCTGATGATTTTTATGATGTCCCGCACAGCTGCGCCGGTCTCCGACGTTATAACGGCTATTTTCCGGGGAAAAAAGGGGATGGGTTTTTTATACTTTTCATCGAAGAGACCTTCTTTGGACAGCTTGTCCTTCAGGCGTTCGAATGCCGCCGTCAGGTTCCCGATCCCTTCGACGGTGATTTCCCTCACGTTCAGGGAATAGCTCCCGCCCCGCTCATAAAGATAAATATATCCATTGGCAATGATCTCTGCGCCGTCGTTCAGCTCATACCTGAGATCCTTCAGGTATTCGGAAGCCAGGAAGCAGTTGATCTTGCTCGTTTCGTCTTTCAGCGTAAAGTATACGTGGCCGGTGCCGTGGTATTTCAGGTTGGAGATCTCTCCTATGACGGACACATTTCCCAAAAGCGGGTCCGACTGAAGCACCCTCTTGATGTATCCGTTGAGCTGGGAGACTCTTATTGGTTTGATTGCCATAATGCTTTTCCTCCAAGGAGCGCGACGCCCACTGCGTTATCCGACGCCAGAGCCGGATCTCCGAATACCGGCTGCAGGTTCGTTTCCGGCTTTTTCTCAGGATTGGTTGATATCATACCAAAATGCCGGCCGATCTCTTCTCTGACAAACTGGCTCGCCGATACCCCTCCCGTGAAAAGCACGCGACCACAGCCTGTTTCCGCGGCGGCTTTTTTCGTAAGGCTGCAAAGACAGCGGCTTATTTTTTGGAACAGCTCAAAGATCAAAGCCTCACGGTCTGCGCCCTTTTCCAGTTCGCGCCGGCACTGGGTCTCGATGCCGGAAAGATTGATTTCAAGACCGTCGATGGGGATCTCCTTTAACAGGTCGGAAGGCTTGTCCCTCGATTCTGTTGCAATACGGTTCATTTCTGATGCGATACGGTCCATTTCCCGACCTGCCGGGAACTCCATGCCAAGGGTTACGCCAATCCTGTCGAGGACTTGTCCGAAGGACAGGTCCCTGCTGCCGCCCAGGATCCGGATATGCCGATTCTTCAGGCCTTCAGAAGACGGTGTCACATGCAGCAGCTCGCAGGTTCCCCCGGACAGATGATATGCCAGGTATTCTTCATCCCCGGAAAAGCCGCTGCCATGCAGTGCCGCTTCCAGATGTCCTTCTTGATGGGAGAATTCAAAGAATGGCACCCCTAAGGCGGCTGCCATCACTTTTCCGTAATTGACGCCCGCTTTGAAAACGGGCATGTACGAACCTTCCACCGGCC
Source organism: Anaerovoracaceae bacterium (assembly GCA_035561275.1). GTDB lineage: Bacteria > Bacillota > Clostridia > Peptostreptococcales > Anaerovoracaceae > Anoxybacterium. Next base: position 13,450 of record DATMXY010000362.1, read on the forward strand.
GCGGACGGCCGGAAGCCGCAACGGCTCCGATCCGGCTTTTGTCGATCTTCCCGAACAGCTCCGGAAGCATATCCGGGATGTTTTCCATATGCTGGAAAAGGGCGTGGGATTGCCGAAGCCCTCTTTCGCCCTGCTTTACAGTCAATGATTTGCGTGAATCAATAACAATTGACCCATTTTTATCCGTAACAGCCAGAGATGTCGTGTAGTTGCTGGTATCGATACCGAGAACAAAATTCTTAATTTGCATTTTTGCTTCTGACAACCTTACCCAGAATACCGTTAATGAATTTGCCCGAATCCTCGCCGCCGAATTTTTTTGCCATATCCACCGCTTCGTTGATGGATGCCGAATCCGGAATATCTTCCAGATACAGGATCTCCGCCGTGGACAGCCGCAGTACGGAAAGGTCCACCTTCGCCATACGGCTGATTTTCCAGTTCTCGCTGCAGGACTCCAGTTTCCCGTCTATGACGGGAAGGTTTTCCGTTACAGCTTGAAAAAGCCTGTTGAAATACTCTGTCTGATCGGGATCCATACTGTTTTCTTTTATAAATCGATCTTTGATTTTTTTGCTGTAATCATTCTGTACTTCCATTTGAAACAGCAGCTGCATAAAAAATTCTCTTGCCTCCGTCCTGCGGGCAAAAAACTCTTTCATATCCGGTTTCTGCATTTACTAGCCCTCCTCGTCGGTGAAATGTACCCCCTGAACGTGTATGTTCACTGCTTTGACCGCAGCCTCCGTCATGGCTTCCACTTCTTTTTTCACGTTTTCCTGAACGTCCCAGGCCACCGCAGGGATTTTGATTCCGTATTCCACGACGATATATATGTCAATGCCGATTCCGTCTTCACCCTGGCTCACTTTGATACCTTTGTGAAGCGGATCTTTTCCAAAGAGATTTCTTGACAGATTATCTGTAAATGCGCCGGAAAGCCCTGCAACGCCTCTGGTCCTCAATGTTGCGTTCATGGCGCAGACCGCGATGACGTCGTCCGATATTTTCAGGGTTCCAAGCTTTTCTTCTGCCGCAGGGCTCATACGTTTCACCTCTAATGTATTATAGCAGAAGTGGACTGCAGATACAAATTATTTCAAATCGCAGGCATATGTAACTGACGTCGCCGTTCAATCGTGCCGCAGTCGATCAGTATTTGCTCTGGATCACGATCTGGCCGGCGTTACGTCCGGTTTCCCTCATGACGATATCGCAGATCTTAGCCACGTCGGACTGGGTGATCTCCTGTTTGTTGACCATCACATTGACCGAATTGTCCGTCATCAGCACGAGGGCGTCGGTGAACCCTTTATTCTTGATCAGGTTCTCGACCACCTTTTCCGTGTTCATATAGTTGATGATCTTGAGCTTTTGCTGGGTCGCGTTGTTCTGTTCTGCACTCCCGGCTGCGGTCTCTTCGATGACGTCGGTCAGCATCGAGATGATTTGATTTCTGTCCATGTTGATGGTTGCCCGGACTTCTTCAAAATAAACGTCCGCGTTGGCCAGTTCCGAAATATCGTCGGAAGTAACCACCAGAATGTCCTCAAAGTCCGCGTTGGCTGCAGCTGCTGTGCTTGCCAGGCCTGCTCCCGGCACGAATCCGGCTATCGTATCGACGATGGGCGTTTCCGAAAAGGTCAGACCGGCGTCCGGCGCGTTCGGATCAACTGCGGTCATATCGGCCGGAGCGCCGGCGTCCGCCGGAGCATTGGGGTCAGCTGCCGTAGTATCGACCACCACGGTATCGACCGGTGCGCCTGTGTCTACTGCCGAACCGCTGCTGGCGCCGGGAACCCCGGTGACATTGATGCTGTCAACCAATACATCCCCGTCATGCAGGCTCATCTGATCCAACTCATACTCCGTATATCCCGCAGAGGCGGCAAGATTCTGATCGTTGCTGAGCCTGTGGTTCACTGCTCCGATGACTACGATGAGAACCAGCATACCCACTAAGATTATTTTTTTGCGTTTAAAAAATTCCATTTACGATATCCCCCCTATATCCTGCTTTCGCATTTCAAATCGACTTGTTCATTTTATTCCGTACTACTGTTGGTTTTTTCAAAGACCACCACATTTGAGGCAGGGATGTCAAATACCGTTGCGACAGCATTGATGATGTTATTTTTGACGATTACGTCACCTGCTCCTTCAGAAGCTACAATCACTCCCTCCACCTTCCGGCTGTTATTGCTGTTTTCGTTTACAAACAGCGTATCCGTTTTTTCCTCATCCTGCCAGGTAATCATAACATTCGTATCTCCTACCCCTTTCATTTGGCTCAGGATCTTTTCCAGCCTGATTTCCTCCGTAGTCGCCAGGGTCTCCTGCGTATACTCTGTTCCTCCGTCCATATCAACGATCTGCCTTCTCCCATCCTTGCTCTGGGTCAGAACGTCAAACAACAGAAGGGCGATGGCCGCTACAAACAAGATCGTAAGCAGCTTGACAAGCAAGTCCTTAACGTATTTATCATTCTTAAGTTTATCCCACATGCTTTATCCTCCTTATTAATATATAAATATGGATATGTCCTTATTCCATTAAAATTGCCAACGGGGACAATATTATGGCCATGATGATCAGGGAAAATACAAATTTCAGAAACTTGCTCATGCTGCCGGTTGGCAGCAGGATTTCAACGAAGGTCACCGCTACGATAATGATGAAAATATTCTTGACCCACTCTCTTGCGATCTCCATTTATTTCAGCCTCCCCGCTGCTGTATTTCTTTCAGTTGCCGTATTATTTATTGTTTGCCCGGCAACTGCCACTGTTACTTTAATAAGCTGCCGCCTCCGATCCCGATGATGATGGACAGAAAGATAATGAACATCATGGCCGCCAGCAGCAGGATGATCGCCAGGGTGATCACCGTATTCCCCACCTCGTTGAGGCTGTCGGAAATGGTTTTATTGCCGATGGGCTCGATGATCACCGCGGAAACCTTGAACACCAGCGCCACCGCCAGGATCTTCAGCATCGGGATGACCAGAAGCGTGATAATGATGATAAGGCCGAAAATGCCGACGCCGTTTTTGATGATGGTGGCGCAGCTCAGGATCAGATCCATCGAATCCGCCGCGAAGCTTCCCACGATGGGAACGAAATTGTCAACCGAATATTTCGCGGTCTTGGCCAGCATTCCGTCCGCCGTTCGGGTCACGATGCCCTGCAATAACGTGATCCCTGAAAACATGGTCACCATCAGTCCCATTACGGATACTGAGACTCCGCGGATGAGCAGCGCCAGCTTCTTCACGTAATCCTTCTCCGTCAGGCTGTTTACCAGAATGAAAACACAGGCGATATATATGGCCGGCATGATGATCCTCTGCAGGATGGAGTTGAATATCGTGATTGCCGTTACGATAAAAGGATTCAGGACCCCACCCGAGGTAAAACCGCCCATGGTGATCAGCAGCGGCACCAGAACAGGAAGCAGCGCCTGCATGGTCACCGTCATGGTATCCACCGCCTCGCTGCATACATGGTAAATGTCCATAAAAGTTTTCAGACAGAGGACGATGACACAGCTGCTGCACACGATGACTCCCAGATTTGATACGGTATCCTGGGAAAAGGAATCCGCCAGGTTTTTCAGGAGACCTATGATGATACAGATAACCACCAACTGGACCCCCAATATGATGCTCCCGTGGATTTCCTGCATAAAATGGCCTGTCACAGCGCCTATGATATCATGGAAATTGAAAATGGGATCCCCCCGGAGTATGCTTTGAATGATCTCCCCTGGGCTTGTATCTCCGAATACGCTGCCGTTGCTTGCGGCAAGATCGAAAAGCTCCTCGATCTTCTTCATGTCCATGGAAGCAAGCTGCTCGTTTACAATGCTTTCAATACTCAATACCTCTCACCTCCGGACAGCTTTCTGTTGTATCTCATACTTTTTCCCGCCAGTTCCTTATCAGCCCGGCAGCATCCTGTTGATCAACTCCATGACCGCTACCATTACAGGCACCGCCAGGTAGAATATCATGACCTTTCCGGCCAGCTCCACCTTTCCCGCGATGGCCGACTCGCCGGAATCCTTGCAGATCTGCGCGGTAAAATCCGCGATATATGCCACTGCAAGCACCTTTAATATGATCGGGAAGAAGTTCTTCCCGTAACTGATCTGATTATAGATTTCGCCCAGGAATTCAAAAACGACAGACAGTTTTGAAATCACGGCAATGAAGATGATGATAACTGTCGCGATAATTACAAAGAATGAAAATATCGTCTTTTCATTGTTTATTCTTCTGAATATCAACGATATTGCGACACCGCAGAGTCCGATCGCGGCGATCCGGATGATATCCATGTCCATAAAAATCACCTCGCTTTACTAGCTCGCCCAATTTACAACGTAAATTGTCGGCGAACTTATGCAAAAAAATCACAAATCTCTGATTTGTAGATTTTTACTGCCTTTTGTAATTTTACTGCTTTACAATTGAAACAAGGTTCTTACAGATATGAAAAAATCATTGATCATCTGAACGATCACGATAAGCACAACGATGATCCCCGCCAGAGTCGCCATCATTGCCAGCTCGTCTTTTCCCGCACGCTTCAGCATGATATCCACGATAGCGACAATGATGCCGATGGCCGCAATTTTAAAGATAATGTCCACGTTGAAGTCCATTCTCAAATCTCCTCTCTTGTTTCCTGAACGATTTATCTGTTTTAAGGTTTATTACATCATATTCCTTGGACAAGATTTTATTCTTATTTTTGCGCCCGCTGAGAGGAGGGTCCCAGGAGCATCCTACTGGAAACCGCTCGCTCCGGCGCGGCGTTTAAATTAAAATAATTACAATAAGAAAACCTATGGCCGTCCCGAGGCTCTTGTACATCTTCCCCTTTATCTTCTTTTCCTCCGCCGCTTCCGCAGCCTGGACCTCCAGCAGGGAAAACGTGCGCAGAAACATGGCGGTCTGGCTTTCCATGTCGGTTTTTCCGAGGTCGATGCCCAGATCGGTGAGGATGCGCCGGTCTTCTTTATTTAACGCGCTCTCGCAGTAGGCGGTCTCAACCGCCTCACGCCAGCAGTCGGGCAAATCCCGGACCGCCTGGTTTTTCAGCATACCGGCCGCCGTTTCCAGCAAGGCGGCGCCCATTCCATCCTTGATTTTGCTGACGCGCAGGAAAAGGTCCGGCAGAGGATCCAGACGGTACTTCATCTCCGATTCCAGTACTTTTAAGGTGGTGATCAGTTCCTGAAGGTGGTAGACACGGTTTTCATAGGTCTTTGCCTTCAGGTGCCCGATCCCGGCCCCTGCCAATAAAATCAGAATACAAAGAATTCCTTTAAATAACATGTTGATTCCTCCAGTCTCGTATGGCGGATATGGACCCGATAGCGGGCACATTGGATAAAAAGATCAGGCGCTCAAAGACGCCCTTCGAGACCAGTTCGCCGATACTCGAGTTTCTGACGTCTTCATAGCTGTTACCGTGTATGGTGGTCAGCAGGCTGATCCCTGCGCAGACTGCCGCTTCTATGGCGCGGCAGTCCTCCTGTTTTCCGATCTCATCGGTGGCTATGAGGTCGGGGGACATGGAACGGATCAGCATGATCATGCCCTTCTCTTTCGGGCAGCCGTCCAGGATATCGGTGCGGGCTCCAAGGTCATAGGACGGGCGTCCGCTGTACATCCCGGACAGTTCGGACCGTTCGTCGCAGACCCCTACCTGGAAGCCCATGCCGCTGAAATTACGGATCATATCCCGGAGCAAGGTGGTTTTCCCGCATTTGGGGGGAGAAATGATGATCGTATTGAAGATCCTGTGCTTTCCCTTCATCAGGTATCCCATGCATGGGTCGGATACCCCGATGATTTCCCTGCTTCTTCTGATATTGATGGAGGAGATCTCCTTGATGGTTTTGACCTTCCCGTTTTCCATGACAGTTCGTCCGCAAATGCCGACCCTGTGACCGCCTTCAATTGTAATATAGCCGTTTGCAAGCTCTTCCTGATAGGCGTAAGCCGAAAAGTTCAGTAAAGAATTGAATGTATTGTTTATAAT
>DATMXY010000363.1:0-3010 GCA_035561275.1 Anaerovoracaceae bacterium
ACTATATGTTAAGGCTTAAATGTCTGTGAAATTGCGACAGCAACAGCGACAGTCGCTCCGACCATCGGGTTGTTGCCCATTCCAAGGAAGCCCATCATTTCAACGTGAGCGGGAACCGAAGAGGAACCTGCGAACTGGGCGTCGGCATACATGCGGCCGATGGTATCGGTAAGTCCGTACGAAGCGGGCCCCGCGCCGTTATCGTCAGGATGCACCGTACGGCCTGTTCCTCCGCCCGAAGCCACGGAAAAGCTTATTTTACCTTGTTCCAGGCACCATTTCTTATATGTGCCTGCCACCGGAAGCTGGAAGCGAGTCATATTAGTGGAATTCCCCGTTATGACCACGTCCACGGACTCATGCTTCATGATGGCGACGCCTTCCTCCACATTATCGGCGCCGTAGCAGCGGACGGCGGCGTTGCTGGAATCCTCCGAAAAGGTTATTGTTTCTTTTATTGATAAATCTCCCGTTTCATGGTTGAATTTTGTACGGATATATGTAAAACCGTTGATGCGGGAAATGATATATGCCGCGTCCTTCCCCAGACCGTTGAGGATGACCTGAAGGGGGGTTTTACGGACTCTGTTGGCGTATTGAACTACGCCAAGGGCTCCTTCGGCCGCCGCAAAGGATTCATGACCGGCTAACAGGACGAAACACTTTGTTTCCTCTCTGAGGAGCATTTTCGCCAGATTGCCGTGGCCCAAGCCCACCTTGCGGTGATCTGCGACAGATCCGGGGATACAAAAGGCTTGAAGGCCTTCGCCGATGGCGGCGGCAATTTCCGGCGCCTCTTTGAGTCCTCTTTTTACGGCGACAGCGCCCCCGAGTATGTATGCCCAGCAGGCGTCTTCAAAGCATATCGATTGGATACTTCTGACAATGCCATAAGCATCCACATTGAGATTTTCAAGTACTTGGCGCGCTTCCTCAAGCGATTGCATGCCGTTTGCTTTCAGACATTTATCGATGCTTTCACGGCGGCGGTCGAATCCTTCAAACGTTATCATGATTATGCCCTCCCTTAATCCCTGCGCGGGTCAATATATTTTGCTGCTTCGGTAAATCTACCGTAAGTTTTTTTTGCTTTTTCCAGAGCTTCGCCGGCGCTTTTCCCCGCGGCGATGAGGTCCATCATTTTACCGATAGGAACGTACTCATAACCGATAATTTCATTTTTTTTATCAAGTGCCATGCGCGTTACGTAACCGCCGGCTATTTCAAGATAACGGGGGCCCTTGTCCATGGAACTGTAAGACGTCCCTACCTGGCTGCATACCTCGGCCCCTAAGTCTTCCCACGCTCCGCCGACAGGCAATCCTCCGTCTGAGTAGGATGACTGGGTTCGTCCATAGACGATCTGCTGAAACAATTGCCTCATTGCATTGTTAATAGCGTCGCATACCAAATCCGTGTTGAGCGCTTCAAGAATCGTTTTGCCGGGCAGGATCTCCGACGCCATGGCGGCAGACTGCGTCATGCCGGAACAGCCGACGGTCTCGACCAGAGCTTCTTTTACGATCCCGTCTTTAACATTCAGTGTTAATTTACATGCGCCCATTTGAGGGGCGCATGTTCCACAGCCATGCGCGAAACCGGAAATATCCCTGATCTCAGTCGCTTTAACCCATTTGCCTTCTTCAGGTATGGGTGACGGCCCGTGATTGGGGCCCTGGGTCACACGGCATATTTCCCCCGATTCATTTGACATCATTTATCTTTCTCCTTTCCGGGATCAATGCGTCCGCCGATAATCAGCCGTATCACGTTCTCCCAGACTCCTTTTTGCTTTCTGCTTATTTGCGTTTTTTTACACTTCGACCCAGACATTGCCCTCGCGGCTGCTTTTTAAGCAGGCCTCCACAAAACGCATCCCGCTTACGCCGTCATGGATCGTCGGATAGGTATATCCTTCCTCTTCCCCACCATAGCGGGCTTTGAGGATGGCGGTCATAAACCCGCGGTAAATATTGTCGAACGCCTCATAAAATCCTTCCGGATGCCCGTAAGGCAGTCTGGACATCTTCTGCGCCCGGGGGTACAGAAAATCATGCGCCGGCGTGTAGATCTGCGTCGGCTGGCCGATCCGCGTCACACGCAGCTGTGCCGGCGTATCGTGGTTCCACTCGATCGCGCCCCGGTCGCCGAAGATGCGGGCCGAAACGCTGCACTCGTGTCCGGCTGCCACCTGCGACGCCCACATCATACCCGGGATCCCGCCCTCATACCGCAGCAGCACCTGCGCATTGGTTTCCAGCAGAAGATGCTCCGGTATGACGTTGGTCACACACAGCACCTTTTCAAGGCGCAGTCCGGTCATGGCCGAAACAAGATATTCCAAGTGGGTCCCTATGTCGGCGACGCACAGGGAATTTCCTGTTACATTCGGATCAAAGTGCCAGGAACCGTGCACCGGGTTGCCGGAGACAACCGCGTTCAATACCCAATCCTGCGGGAATTCGCACATGATGTTGACGATGTTTCCGATTTCGCCGTGATCGATCATTTCGCGCGCCTGACGGATCAGCGGGTAGTTCCCATAGGTGTAGCTCACGCCAAACAGGAGTCCTTTTTCCGCGGCCAGCCGCTCGAGTTCAAGCGCCTGGCGTACATCCGTCGCCACCGGCTTGTCGCACATAACATGAATCCCGCGTTCCAGAAAAGCCTTCGCGATTTCATAATGGGTATTATTCGGCGTTGTCACCGACACAAAATCAATGCCATCCTCTAACCGGCTCTCCGTCTCGGCCATTTCCTCGTAGGATCCATAGGTGCGGGAAGGTTCAATCCCCCATTTGACTGCCGTCTGCATGTTTTTCCCGGCATTTCTGCTGAAGCATCCGGCGGTAAGCACCGCAAGATCGTTATTCAGCGCCCCGTGCCGGTGCACGTTTCCGATAAAGCCTCCGCCTCCGCCGACGATACCAAACCGAAGCTTTCTGTCTTCCATATCAAATTCCTCCTCTATGCCGACTGCTGTACCCTTGCCTGGGCTATGCGCTTTGGC
>DATMXY010000364.1:0-6621 GCA_035561275.1 Anaerovoracaceae bacterium
TCTGCGTAAAATATCCACACACAACTTGAAATTTTGCACACTTCATAGCGGGGCACTGCCCCACCGAAGCTGGCAGTACAAGTGGTCATGATTTTAATTAAAATGAACGATTATTTCAGGGAATTGCTTCAGGTATTCCTCTTCGATCGCGGGAACGATATAGGAAGCATAATTTTTCAACCCAAGCTTTTTACTTCTTTCGGGCATTGCCGGTTCTTCCCGCTCGGTTATATCAACATAAAATATATAAAACGGCATAAAAACCTCGTCATAGACCTGGGTTTTATACCCGATTGCCGCTCCTTTGATCTGATCCGGGAGTATCGGATCATTCAGGGGCATGGAACTGTACCACTGTCCATTCAGCAGTAAGTTCCTGGCCTCATCATAGGATATTGTCGGATACTCTCCGAGAATATCGCCTGACAGAGGATCCGGACAGATCCTTACACTGCTCAGATAGTTATCAAGAAAGCTGACCAGGACCGAAGTCTTGTTTTTGCCTGCGTTAATGAAGCCATTTGCGAAGTAAGGATAGTTCTTCTCGCCGTCAAAGGAATAATCATGCCACAGACTTGCTTCCGGAGAATTGATGTCATAGTAGGAAAGCAGTGGTTTCAGCACTTCATTCGTATAGCCGAGGGCTTTCAGGTAGTCCTCGTTCGTTTTTTTAAGTTTCCAGGGCAAGGGGTAAACCTTTTCAAAATCAATGTAAACAGATTCGTTCCCTTCTATCTTTATGGATATTTCGCCGCAATTTAATTTCATGTGATTTTCATTGTGGTATATTTTTTCTTCTTCAACAATGTCAACTCCAAGTGCAGCGGCAATTTCTTCTCCGATTTTCCGCATTTCTTCCCTGCCGATGGCTTCCAGAGGAACTCCCGCGCCGTCGGTGACATATTTGTTTCTATACACCGGCATCGTTTCCGGTATTTCGCCCGCAGTAAAGGGTTCCGGCCCAAGCATCTCCGTGATATCATAGGCGAGAATACCGTGAAATATATCGGTGTCGGGGTTGATTGCCGGTTCAATGACAGGCTGCTGAATTCCGGTTGGCGGCGGCGCTTCATTTTGCGGTTGTTGCGCTTGGGTTAGTGATTGTTGCGTTTCATCCGCCGGTTGAGTTTCCCCCACAGGCTGTTGTTCTTTATCTGGCGCCTCCGTCCGCACGGTACACGCAGTAAAAAAGCATACTATAAGAACGACGGCCAGAACCCGACATATTCTCTTCATTTTTTCTTCCCCCTGATCCCTTTATATTATTTGAATCGCCCTGCCGATGCTGAACAGGTACAGCCAGGCTTCCTCCACCCTGACGCCCCGGATCTTTTCCAGTGCTTCCCGGTATAATTCCAGTTGTACCCGGTAATGATCCGCCAACTGACCGATCTCCCCTTCGTCCGACCGACCGTCAATATAATCGGATTTATAATCCAGCAGGATGTATTTTCCGTTCTCTTCAAAATAGCAGTCAATGGTTCCCTGAATGATGATGTTTTCGCCGGACATTTCCTTCATGATATTGAAGGATGCCTCTTTCCAGAGCTTTTCCGCCCGGCCGGCCCGCCTGCCGATCTTCGATTCAAAGAACCCGGAAATCTTCTGGCAGGAAACGGTTCCTGCTTCCTCTTCCGTCAAGAGTTCCCGTTCCACCATATCCCGGACGGCCGCTTTTATGTTATCCGCAAGAGCCTTTAGGCCCTTATCGGCTTCTCCCCCGCCGCCCCGGACCGCCGATGCCTGACGAAAGTCCAGCCGCTCCATCACTTTATGTAAAATAGTTCCCTTTTCGGCGCCTGTGAAGCTGCTCTTTTCCCTGGTAAATTTCGGCGTATCCAGAAGAACAGCAGCCTTTCCGGCTTTGTATGCCGTCCAGTCCGGCGTCGCGTCCTGCGTCCCGTCCGCCGCCAGCCTGCTCAATTCGGAAACGGTAAATTTGGATTTCAGCTTGAAAGCTTCCCGGTGTCCGTATTCATATCCAAGCCGTCTTCGTATTTCGCTTGTCAGTTCCGCCTGTATTTCTCCCTTGAAATCCGGCTGCAGGACGCTGCCATCTCCTGGGTCTCCAAGGATCAGGCGGCGGATATCACTTTTCTTCTGCTCCGTTTCTTCTTTGCGGAAGCTGATGTCCTTCCGGTTCGAACGCCGGCAGATAATATCCGTATGTTCAAACGCCGGTATGAGAAAATCAAGATAGGATCTTGCTCCGGAAAAATCAACGCCTTTGACGGCATAGTTTTCCATGGCGGTATCGGCGTCCTTCACGGTCCCAAGCAGAACAAGCCTGTCCATTGCCCTGGTAAAGGCCACATAGAGGATCCTGAGTTCCTCCGCCAGCGCCTCCCGTTTCTTTTTCTGTTCGATGGCCGCCTGCACAATCGTCTTCTTATAGCAGGAATTTTCCCTGTCGACATACCGGACGCCCAGACCGATGTCCTTATGCAGGCTGACTTGATAGGTATCGCTCTCCGTGTTGAAGCGTTTCCCCAGCCCGCCGACCAATACAACGGGAAATTCAAGGCCTTTGCTCTTATGGATCGTCATGATCCTGACCACGTCGTCGTTTTCACCCAGCAGCTTCACCTGCCCCATGGGTACGTTCCGTTTTTTTATGGCTTCAATATAATTAATAAAGCTGAAAAGCCCCTTCATCTGGCTGCTTTGGAACTGTACCGCCTTATCCGCCAGAGCCCTGAGATTCGCCTGCCGCTGGCTGCCCCCCGGGATACCGCCAATGTATTCGTAATATCCAGTCTCTCGGATCAGCATCCACAAAAAGTCTTCCAGCGGCATCAGCGGCGCCTGCATTTTCCAGTGCCTGATGCGATTCAGCGCCCATGAACACTTTTCCTTCAAACCGGCATCTTCTCCGGCTTCCGCATACTCCCTGAGTATCCGGTGATACGCGCCGTCTTTGTTGTGGATCCGGATCCGGATCAGTTCCTCCATGGTAAAGCTGAAAATCGGGGAACGCAGGACGCTGAGCAGTGGGATATCCTGCTTTCCGTTGTCGATGATGCGAATGAGATTCAGAAATACCTCCACTTCCAGCGTGTCGAAATATCCGTCTCCGGTATCGACGAAAGCGGGGATCCCTTCCTTCGTCAGCGTCTCGTAATAGATTTCCGCATAGCCCTTGGCACTGCGCAGCAGGATCACGATGTCCCTGTTGGCGACAGGCCTCTCAACGCCTCTTTTTCCGTCATAGATCATCAGCCCCCTGGCTTCCCTGATGATCTGCGCCGCCGTATATGCCTCGATTTCCGTTTTCTTCATTTCCTTGATTTCATCGTCGACGGAAAAATCGTCGATCTGCATCTCGTCGACGATATGAAGCTCCACCGGGTAATTCAGCCTGCCCTCATAAGGCTGTCCGGGATAGAGTGCGGCAGCATCGTCGTACTCCAGGCCGGCAAAGTCCTTCTTCATGATCTGGCGGAAAATATCGTTGACCGCGGCGATGATCCCGCCCTTGCTCCGAAAGTTCTTATTCAGGTCCAGTTTGACGTCGAATTCGTTTTTATTTTCCCGGAATGCTTCATATTTGCCGATAAAGATCTCGGGTTCCGCCAGCCGGAATTTGTAGATGCTCTGCTTGACGTCGCCTACCATAAAGAGGTTGTTCTCCCGCTTGATCTTCCCGATGAGCGTTTCCTGGACGATATTGCTGTCCTGGTATTCGTCGATGAATATGTACTCAAATTTGTCCCTGTACTCTGCGGCGGCTTCCTCCCGCGAAAGCAGATCCAGTGCGTAATGTTCGATGTCGCTGAAATCGATAAGCCCCCTGTTCCGCTTCTTTTCCCGGTACATCCTGTCGAACTCCTCCACAAGATGGCAGAGGTAAAGGGCGTCCCGGTGGGTTTTGTTTAAGTCTTCAATATAGGACGATATGGGATGGATAAAGTACTTTGTACCAAGTTTTTTGACAGCGGCCTTCCCCCTGTCCCGCAGGGATGAGACGGCTTCTTTGATCTCCTCATAAGCCTCTTTTTCCTCTTTGGACGCCGTGTAGGTCTGATATTTTATTTCGGGGATCAGCCTGCCGAATTCGTCAAAAGACAGGTTTTCAAAGCTTTCGGCCAGGGCTTTGAGCGCTTCCATATCAAGCTTCCATTTGGAAATCAGGCCGGCCAGGCCGTGGTCCTCCAGGATCTCTCCCACCCGTGTAAAACAATCTCCGGCCAGGACGAGGTTCCTTGTGATCTCCCCCCTTATTTCCAGATACGCAGGGCTTTTTTCAAAGTTTTCCCTTGTGCAGGCAAGCTGCTCCGCCCGTTCCCTGAGCCAGGCAAAGGAATCGGGAATACTCTGGATAAAATTATGTACCATAAAGATCATTTCCCTGGCCGCATTATCATTTTTGGTAATTGCGTATTTGCTCAAAAAATCAATAAAATCCTGGCTTCCGGATTCGAACATGGAGCTGAACAGCTGCTCCATGGCTTCCGCCTGCAGGATTGTTTTCTGGGCTTCGTCGCAGATTTTAAAATTGGGTTCGACGTCGATGAGATAGAAATAACGCCGGATCACCTCCATGGCAAATGCATGGAAGGTGCTGATGTTTGCCCTGTGAATCAGATTGAGCTGTTCTCTCAGAAAGGACGATCTGCCCGCCGTCAGTCCGGCCTGCTCTGTCCGTCCAGCGTCCGGAAGGCTTGCTTCCGCCGCTTCCTCCAACTCCCTGGAGATGGCTTCGATGATTTTTTCACGCATCTCCGACGCCGCGGCGTTGCTGAAGGTCACGATGAGCATGCGGTCGAGGGGAACTCCGTCCCGGATGATCAGCTGTTTGATCCGTTCGACCAGAACCGCCGTTTTTCCCGAGCCCGCCGCTGCGGAAACGAGAATGTTTTTTCCTCTGATTTCAATGGCATCCTGCTGCTCTTTTGTCCACTTCATCGGTAACCTCTTAATTTTCGCACCGTATCCGGAACGGTTCTTCCTGCTGTACGCCTAGATCAGTCTCAGTTTCGCCAGAAGCTTCGCCAGCTTTTCCCCCTTCGGAAGAAGTTTGATTTCATGGGCTTCGATGGCTCTCGACTTCAGGAGCATGATCCCGTAGCACGCCGCTCCGATTCCTACGGACAGGAGCGTTGACAGGCTGTTTCCGATGATACCCCTGCACAGATAATAAACCGCCAGAACGGCAATACTCATAATAACACCTGAAAATACCGGTTTCCAGACGGATAATCTGAAATTAAATTTTGTACCGGTATACTTTTTCACCACGATGAAATTCAAAATCCCGATGACGCCGAATGCCAGCGCGCTTCCAATGGCAGCGCCCTGCACATTAAGGGCGGGAATTCCGGTTAAAATATAGGTGGCGGCCGCCTTTACCGCAACTCCGGCTCCCAGGGAAACCACAGCCACGTACGGCCGGCCCAGCCCCTGGAGAATGCCGGCCATGGTCTGGGCAATGGACAGGAATATCACTCCGATCGAAAGGATAAACAGACAGGGCGCCGCGCTGGATGCGCTGGCGGCCTGCATCGGATAAAACAATAACATGAGCGGCTCTGCAAGGATCATAATGCCAAAGGTGCAGGGCACACCGATGATCATTGAAGTCCTCAGTCCCAGCCGGACGTTCATATTTAAAAAATCCGTGTCATGAACACTGTTTGCTGCGGCGATGGCGGGAACCATGCTCAGCGCGATGCTCAGAGCCAGCGCCATGGGTATATTGATAACAGGCCCTGCCATACCGGTAAGCTGGCCGTAAAGCGCGTTGGCGTTTTCCGGGCTGAAACCCACATCCTGGAGCCTGCGCATCACAATGGCAACGTCGACGATATTCATGATCGGTATGATGGAAACTCCGATGGTAATGGGAACCGCAATGGCTGCAAGCGTACCCAGGATCCTGCCGGTGCTTTCTTTCTCCGCCGTCGTGTCCTTGTCGATGTCCTGACGGAGCTGCCTTCTCCGGCGGAAATAGATGATCATCAGCATAACGACTCCCGCAATGGGTCCGATGCTTGTCCCGACTGTCGCGCCGGCGGCGGCGTATTCGATGCCCATTGGGATCAGGACGACCGCCAGGGTCAATCCCACCGCAACGCGGACCGCCTGCTCCACGAGCTGTGACACGGCGGTGGGCTCCATTTGCTGCAGGCCCTGGAAATAGCCGCGGAAAACCGCCATGATCGGAACGAAAAGCAGCGCTGGGGCGATGGAAACCATCGCATAGTATGCTCCGGGATTTTTCAGCGCGTTGACGATGAATTCCGCGCCGAAGAAGAAGATGGAGGAAGCGACGATACCCAGTGCGAACATGAGCACAAAGGACAGTTTAAAGACCCGGTGCGCCTCCGAATAACGGCCGAGGGCGACCCTCTCGGAGGTCATCTTGGAGATGGCGGCCGGTGCGCCGTTAGTGGAAAACACAAGTAAAAAAACATAAATGGGATAAGCGGTCTGATAATAACCCATGCCCTCGTCGCCGATGATATTGCCGAGGGGAATTCTGAAAATTGCACCCATAACCTGAACCAATAAACCCGCAATCCCTAAAACCGCAGCTCCCCTTAAGAATGTTTTCCTACTCATTTCCCCTCCAGAACATGCATTTATCTTTAATCCGTTGCCGGATAAACATATCGTAATGAT
>DATMXY010000365.1:0-9544 GCA_035561275.1 Anaerovoracaceae bacterium
AAACCCAACAGTGGGAATTTCAGATTTCAAAAAGAAGGCTTTGGAGAAAATTCACAAGCAATCGTTTAGGAGGATTAAAAAATGCATTTTAAAAAGTTCAGTATAGTTTGCCTGGTGCTGATATTTGCACTGAGCAGCATATCGTTATCCTTTGCGGAAGCAAGCGCGGAGGCAGCGGAGGCAAAAGAAGAGAACGCGGAGGAACCGGCGGCTGCGGAAAAGAAAGCGGCGGAAACCATAGCAAGCCTGGAGTTTTTTGGCCCGGCAATCGATTTGACCCTGGATCAGGCGCTGAAAGCGGCTTTGACCAGCGGAGCGGCGATCAAGGCCGCTGAGATTCAAAAACAATCCGATGCGGCCAACGCCAAAGCGAACGCAGAATCTTTATCCGACATGAATAAAACAAATAAGGATCCAAACAGCGACAATACGTATTCGAGATCAGAATTGGACAAAACGAGAAAAGCCCAGGAATATTATACTTCCATAGCTGATAGAAACTACGCGGCGGCAAAAAACACAATCACGTATAACATAAACAATGCCTACTATTCCCTGCTGAATGCGGAAGAAGGAGTAAGGATCGCCAGGGAAAATGCAGCTCTGCAAAAAGATCTGCTCAGTCTGGTGAATCAGAAGCTTTCCATGGGAGTGGCGTCCAAGCAGGACGTCTTAGAGTCGGAGATCAGTTTAAACAGTGCGGAATCAACCTTAAGCTCGGCGGAGGTTTTCCTGGCGGAGAAAAAAATCTCATTCAACATCGAACTGGGCTATGACGAAATGCAGGACGTCAATCCGACGTCAAAGCTTGAAATGGTCAAAATGCCCGACCTTACCGTTGAAGAGGCCATAACCGACGCCATCGCAAACAGAAATGAACTCTATACCTGCGCCTTTGACATCTATTCCGCCGAAAAAGAGCTGAATAATTATGTGGCATATCCCAGAAGCTCAGCCAAATATCTGACGGCTTATAAGAACTATAATTCCGCTCAAAACAGTTACAACGCAAAGGAGGCGTCCCTGAAGCAGGAGGTCCGGGTCAACTATGCCAATATGCTCAGCGCAGGAACCACCGCGGAAAATTCCAAATTAAGCGTCGATAAGGCAAAGGAGTCCCATAAGATCTATCTGGAAAAATATAAGCTTGGCATGGCGACCCTGGACGAGGTGCAGAAAGCGCAAATCAGTTTATATGAAGCGGAGAAATCATACGCGGAATCGGTGCTGGCCTTCAATCTGGCCGCAATCACTTATGAGATGTCGGCAACCGTGGGAATGGGTTCCTATTAAAGCTCAGGAGGTATAAAATGAAAAAACTGTTCCATTTCAGTAAGAAACGCAAAATAATCACCCTGATTCTTGGGATCGTGATTGTAGGAGGAATCGTCGTTGTAAAGAGCCTGCTGGGCGGGCCTTCTGCGGCAATGTCGGAAGCGGCGGCTGTAAAACAGGATCTGGCAAAGTACTACAGCTTCAGCGGGAATGTCGAATCAAGCGACGTCCAAAATGTAGTGTCCACAACCAACGAGCCCGTTAAAAAATTCTATGTCAAAGAAGGCGATAAAGTACAGGCGGGGGACCTGCTTTACGAAGTTGACAGCAACACGATCCAATCGACAATGACCACTGCGTCCACATCGCTGTCAAACGCAAAGACGGCCTATGCTTCAAATAAATTGGACTATGAGAGAAAAAAGGAGCTCTATGACCTCGGCGGCATTGCCCTTCAGGAATTGGAGGCTGCCCGGGACGCGTTGAGCAACACCCAAAATCAGGTGACCCAGGCTCAAGCCTCCTATTCTCAGGCCCAAAGGCAATATGCGGATACAAAGTGCTACGCGGAGGTCGCAGGAGAGATTTCAAAGATCTATGTGAATGAAAATGATTCTGTAACCCAGGGAACCAGAATTCTGGATATCGTTAATTACGATAATCTTGAGGTGAATATAAAAGTGGATGAGTATGATTTATCCGCAATTTCCGAGGGAATGGACGCAGAGGTGTATTTGGAAGCGACAGGAAAAACCGTGATCGGGACGATTTCTGAAATCGCCCGGGGGGCCAGTGTGGAAAACGGAGTATCTTATTTTGAAACCACTGTAACTCTGCCCGGGGATACCTCGCTTCGAGTGGGGTTGTCGGCTGAGGTTCGGGTGGTGACGGAAAGCGCAAAGGATGCCGTTACTTTGCCGGTTAAAGCCATTCTGTATGAAGGAGCCAATTCTTACGTTCAGCGTTATGATGAGAACGGAAAGCTCCAAAAAGTTCCCGTAACGGTCGGGATCAGCAATGGAGTCGACATTGAAATGAAAGAAGGCGTGAAAGAAGGCGACACGGTAGTCTATGCGAATATAGCTTCCTCACAGGATATGCCCTTCGGCCCAAGCGGTGGAGAAGGGAATCAAGCCAGCGGCGGCGGGGGCCAGGACGGTGGTTCAAACGGCGGAGGCTCAGGATCGGGGGGAACACAATGACCGAGATATTGAACATGAAAGAGATCGTGAAAGAATATCAGATGGGAGACGAGATTTCCACAGTTCTGAAAGGGATCAATCTGAGTGTAAAATCGGGTGAATTCCTTGCCGTTCTCGGCCCCTCCGGCTCAGGAAAGTCCACTCTGATGAATATCATCGGCTGCCTGGACGTGCCGACATCAGGAGAATATTATTTATCCAGAATAAAAATCGCAGACCAGGAGGAAAAAACCCTCGCCCATATCAGAAAGAAAGAAATAGGCTTTATTTTTCAATCCTTCTATCTTCTTTCCAGGCAGACTGCGATAAAAAATGTCGAGTTGCCGCTGATCTATTCCGGCGTGGACAAGAAGTCAAGGTATGAAATTGCCGCCGATATGCTGAAAAAGGTCGGATTGGAGGAAAAGCTCCATCATCTTCCCCGGCAGCTTTCCGGCGGGCAGCAGCAAAGAGTCGCCATCGCAAGGGCGTTGATCAACAATCCGACGATCCTGCTGGCCGACGAACCCACCGGCGCATTGGATCAGAAGACCGGACACCAGGTCATGGAATTGTTTCAGCAGCTGAATCAAGAGGGAAGAACCATCATCATGATCACCCATGATGTGGATCTGGCGAAGCAGGCGAAAAGGGTTGTCCGGATCCTGGATGGCAACATTGTGGAGGAGGCGGTTTAGATGTTCAAAGAAAACCTGATTATGGCCTGGGATAATATAAGAAACAGTAAAATGAGGTCCTTTCTGACCTCCCTGGGAATCGTGATCGGAGTATCCGCCGTGATCGCGCTGATCACCATTGTGCAAAGCGCCACGGGAGAAATGATGTCGCAGTTCGAAAGCCTGGGGACCGATAAGATAACGGTGACCGCAACAGGAAATCCGCTGAAATCGGGGCTGACGGCAAGAGACCTGAAAAGCCTGGAGGAAATCGATAATGTTTCCGGCGTCGCTCCTTCCGTTACCATAAACGGATCGGCGGGAAGGCGGGGAATTCTGCTCGATGAAGTCACCATCATGGGCAAAAGCGAAAAATATTTTGAGGCGGACAATACGGAATTTACACAGGGGCGTAAGCTGAAAGCATCCGACATGGACGGGCATACCTATACCTGCGTCATCGATCAGGATATCGCGAAAAGCATGTTCCCGGGCGAGGACCCGATGGGACAAAAAATTATGATCAACGGACAGGGGTATGAGATTGTGGGCGTCAGAGATACGGAAAGTACCAGCGATGTTATGGCGGGAATCAACTCAAGCGACACGGCGGACGGCACGGTTATCATTCCTTACAAAAATGCGTTGGCTTTGTCCGGCGCTTCGACATACTCCAGCATTGATATCTATATGGAAGATACTTCGTTATCGGATCAAACCACCGAAGCCATCGAGGCCGCATTGGATGTCGCTTTTAATTATAAGGAAAACAGTTACAGGTTGATGAACCTGGGAAGTATCGTTGACATGATGAACAGCATAAAAACAATGCTTACGGCGCTGTTGGCGGGAATTGCTTCCATCGCCCTTGTGGTCGGGGGAATCGGTATCATGAACATGATGCTTGTTTCCGTTACCGAAAGAACAAAAGAAATCGGACTCAGAAAGGCTTTGGGCGCGGAACCGGCGCAGATTCAGATATTATTTATCATTGAAGCCCTTGCCTTATCTTTAATCGGCGGGCTGGTCGGCATCCTGCTGGGATTGGGGATATCAGCCTTAGCAGCTCTATTGATTGGAACGGCATTTACGATATCCTGGGGAGCCATCGAGCTTGGAACGGGTTTTTCCGTCGCCGTGGGCCTGATCTTCGGGTGGATGCCGGCCCAGAAGGCCAGCAGCCTGAAGCCCATCGACGCGCTGAGAATGGACTGAGTTGAATGAAGCAGATCCTCTTAAAGTGATAAATTGCTTTTTTACCCGATTTTCTTGTTATAATATAATAGATGAGAAACAATGGTTGATTCGGGGCATGCGTCTGAAGAAAATCGAGATCCGGTTGGGAGATGTCATATGAAGATAAAAAACAAGATTCTGTTGATCAGTTCTTTAATGATGCTGTTGTCACTGGTTGCGCTTCTCGTAATCTGCGGCTTTATAATCCGGTCCTTTGCGAGCGAGTTTGACGATGTCGGCATTCCCAGGCCGGACCAGAATGTATTTGCGGTAGAAGATAGGATCGATGCTTCCGACGTAACTGATCCTGATTGGGTCAAGCTTTCCGGTGAGCTTTCAACCCATGGATATCAACTATATGTTATCCGGGAAGGCGATACCGTGTTTTCCAACCTGGATCACTATCCCAGGGAAATGACGAACTTTCTCAGAAATGTCAGTTGGATGGAGAAGAGCAGGTCATTTTACATGGCAGGGATCACAGTCGTGGGGAAAAAGGCCGGAGGGTATACCGTCGTTGCATTGAACAGCGGCAACCAGGCCGATACAAATGAGGTACATCGAAATCAATTTGAAATCGCTCTGAAAGCTTTACTTGCATTCGGTTTAACATCCATCGCCGTGATATTGATTATCAGTCAGTTTTTCACCAACTGGCTGGTAAGACGTATCATGCGTCCGGTCAACGCTCTGGCGGACGGTGCAAAGCGCATTGTCCAGGGCAACCTGTCGGATCCGGTGATCTATAACGGAAAAGATGAGCTTGCTTCAGTCTGCTCCACGTTTAATCAGATGCAAAGCCATCTGCTGGAGGAAAGAGAACGGAATGCACTATATGAAAAAGCCCGCACCGATATGATCGCGGGGATCTCCCATGACTTAAGGACGCCGCTGACCTCAGTCAAAGGCTACATCAAGGGACTGCGCGACGGTGTCGCCAACACGCCGGAAAAGAGGGAACAGTATCTTACCATCGCCTACAATAAGGCCACGGAAATGGATGTGCTGCTGCAAAAGCTGTTCTACTTTTCCAAACTGGAAACCGGCAATCTCCCTTTGGCGCTGACGAATGAAGACCTGGGTGTTTTTGTACGTAAATTTGCCATGCAGTCCCAGTATGAACTGGCTCAGGTGAGTGCAAAAATAATGATTGACGTCAAATCAAATGACTGCTTCGTTCGAATCGATACGGAGCAGATGCACAGGGTGCTTGTCAACCTGACTGAGAACGCTCTGAAATATGCATCGCCGTCTGATCTTACGTTAACGATATCCGTATGGAGAGAAAACGAAACGATCCATCTCAGTTTTGCCGATAACGGCGCAGGCGTCCCCGATGAGCAGTTGGAGAATCTGTTTGTACAATTCTGGAAGGGCGATGAGTCGAGGGGCAGAAAAGACGGCGGTGGAAGCGGACTTGGACTCAATATCGTAAAATATATTGTGGAAGCTCACGGAGGATCGGTTTCCGCACGGAACGACAGCGGGCTGGCGGTGGATATCATACTGCCTGCCGGAAAGGAGGCGCGCAATGAGTAAAATACTGATCGTCGAAGACGATGATGAAATCTCAATGCTGGAAAGGGACTACCTTGAAATCAATGGATTTGAAACGGATATCATCTCCGATGGCGGCATAGCGGTGGAGACGGCTTTGAATGGCGGTTATGATCTGATCCTTTTGGATTTGATGCTTCCGGGAATGAATGGATATGATATCTGCCGCGAGCTTCGCAACAGGATCGATATCCCGATCCTGATGGTCACCGCACGGCTGGAATCTGTGGATAAAATCCGGGGCCTTGGACTCGGCGCCGACGATTACATCGCGAAACCCTTTGATCCCGCCGAGTTGGTGGCAAGGATAAAGTCTCACCTGAAACGTTATGAAAGACTGACCGGTTCGATGAAAAACAACGCGATTCCGGGAGACGACGATATCATCGTCGGCAGTCTCAGAATATTGCCGAGAAGCTGGAAGGTCTATAAAGGAGAAGAAGAAATCAAATTTCCGAACCGCGAATTTGAGCTGCTTAAATTCCTTGCGACAAATCCCAATATTGTATTTTCCAAGGAACAGCTCTTTGAAAAAATATGGGGTTACGAATATGTGGGAGACAGCGCCACGGTAACGGTTCACATCAATCGGATCCGCGAAAAAATCGAGGACGATCCGGCAAAGCCCTGCATTATTGAAACCGTATGGGGCGCAGGGTATCGTTTAAACCTTTGAGGCTGCTGAAACTGCGGTCTGCCTTTCCGGTTTTCGTACTTATATCAAAGTCGAAAATCGCGGCGTCCATTTTCAATATTCCCGAGGTAATCGATCACGATCTTCCTGACCTTTTCCCGCGGGATGTTGCCGATTTCCCTGGCGATCAGCCCGTCGCCGAGACGCTTGGTTTCCGGGGAGGCATAATCCTCCAGGTATTCCTTCAGGGTCATCAGGGCGTTGGGATGGCAGCAGTTCTGGATCTCGCCGTTCTTGGAGAGGGCCATAAAGCGGTCCCCGGTACGGCCTTCGCGGTAGCAGGCGGTGCAGAAGCTTGGGATATAGCCCATCTGCATGAGCCACCTGACCACCTCGTCAAGGGTCCGCGTGTCCTGCACATCGAACTGTTCCGAATTTTCCTCCTCCGGTTCCGGCTCCACATAGCCGCCCACGCTGGTCCTGGAAGCGCCGCTGATCTGCGATACGCCAAGGTGCAGCACGCGTTCCCTGCAGGCCTGGCTTTCGCGGGTGGAGACGATCATCCCCGTATACGGAACTGCGATGCGGATACAGGCGACGATCTTGGCAAAGATATCGTCGTCGATCCCATTGTCGAAAGCGCCGGGGTCGATATCCTCGGCGTGGCGGATCCGGGGAACGCTGACGGTATGGGGCCCTACGCCTTTTGCCGCCTCCAGGTGCTCCGCATGCATCAGCAGGCCGGTAAAATCATACCGGTAAAGCTCAAGACCGAACAGGACCCCGAGGCCGACGTCGTCGATGCCGCCTTCCATAGCCCGGTCCATGGCTTCCGTGTGCCAGGCGTAATTGTGCTTCGGGCCGGTGGGGTGCAGCTTCTCATAGCTTTCTTTGTGATAGGTCTCCTGGAACAGAATATAGGTGCCAATGCCGGCATCTTCCAGCTTCCTGTAATTCTCAACGGTAGTGGCGGCAATATTCACATTGACCCTGCGGATGGCGCCGTTCTTGTGGTGGATGCCGTAAATCGTCCCGATGCTCTCCAGGATATATTCGATGGGGTTGTTGACGGGGTCTTCCCCCGCCTCTATGGCAAGGCGCTTATGGCCCATGTCCTGGAGGGCGGTCACTTCCCTCTTGATGTCCTCCTGGGTCAGCTTCTTCCGCGCGATGTGTTTGTTCGTAATATGGTAAGGGCAGTAAACGCAGCCGTTCACACAGTAGTTGGAAAGATAGAGGGGGGCGAACATGACGATCCGGTTCCCGTAAATATCCTTTTTTAACTGTTCGGCGAGAGCATAGATCTCCCGGTTCATGTCCTCAAGTTCACATTCCAGCAGAACGGCGGCCTCCCGGTGGGACAGGCCTTTTCTGAGCCGCGCCTTTTCAAGGATCCTGCCGATCAGTTCCCGGTTGCCCTTGTTGGATTCCGCATAGGCCAGCGTTTCCAGGATCTCTTCATGGCTGATGAATGCTTCCGCCCTGGGTGATTTTACGTCATACATAGTTTGCCTCCATAGTCTCCGCGGGCCACAACGACCCGGTATCCGATCCTGCTGATCCGCCCGTCGATGCAGTGCCGGCATTCGGCGGCCTCGTCGCCGGTACAGATCTTGTTGTCATAAAGCATATATTTCTTTCTGGCCGCCCTGGGGGAAAGGTTCGGCATGACTACGTTGGCTCCTGCCAGGATCCCTTTCTCGCGCCCCATGGGGTCGATGGTCCCGAGGGCCGTGGTCGCAGGGATCAGGGCCGCCGGCAGCATGAGCCTTATGAGACCGATGAGAAACAGGGTCAACTCCGCGGCGCCGCCCGGCTCTTTGGCAAAGGGCGTGTCGTGGTGCGGGATGAACGGGCCGATCCCCACCATCTGGGGCTGGAGCTCATGCAGGTAGAGCAGATCCTCCGCAAGCTCCGCTGAGGTTTGGCCCGGCGAGCCCACCATGAATCCGCTGCCGACCTGATAGCCGATCTCTTTTAAGTCCGCCAGGCACCTTTTCCGCGTCTCGAGGGAGAGGGAAGGGGGATGGAGCCTGCCGTAATGGACCGGATCGGCCGTTTCATGGCGGAGCAGATACCTGTCTGCGCCCGCGTCGAAGAAAGCCCGGTAGCTTTCCCGGGAGCGTTCGCCGATGGAAAGCGTCAGGGCGCAGTCGGGATAACGGGACTTTATCTCCCGGATGATATCCACGAGTATTTCGTCGCTGTAATAGCCGTCCTCGCCTCCCTGCAGCACAAAGGTGCGGAAGCCCAGCCCGTAGCCCTCTTCACAGCAGGAGAGGATCTCCTCCTTGGAGAGACGGTATCTGGAGGCGTTGCGGTTGCTCCTTCTTATGCCGCAGTACAGGCAGTCGTTTTTGCAGTAGTTTGTAAATTCAATAAGGCCCCTGAGATAAACGTCGTTTCCGTACTGCTCCTTCCGGATCCTGCGGGCCTTTTCAAATATATAATCGCTGAGTTCCGGCGTGCGGCCGTCGATCAGGGATATGAACTCTTCCTTTGACAGCACATGCTTTGCTTCCAGTTTGGCAATCAAATGTTTCATCGATCCTCTTCCTTTACAGTTGTCGCGGATTTTGAATAGATTGTTTTGATGTTTACGCCGGGAAGCATCCCAAGCTTTCCGGAGAGGGAACTGATCACATCGGCCGGAGCATCCATGCAGATGCTGATGATGGAGATCCCCCGTTTGGGGTAAGGCAGGCCCATTCGTCCGATGATATAGTCCGCATGCTGATGGAGCAGTTTGTTCAGGCTTTCTGCGGAATCGCGGTTCTCCACGATGATCCCGATCAAAGCGACTCTTGATTCCATAAAACTTCCCTTCAATTGCTTTCAAAATAAAACGCGCCTTGAAAGGCGCGAAAATAGCAATGCAGCGGCAATACCTGTATCTATTTTGTGCCTTTCCCCTCAGGCCGAACCTTTGGCGTCAGAATCCCTGTTTTTATGTTAAAAAATTAACATCGTCACTTGTATTATAT
>DATMXY010000366.1:0-4183 GCA_035561275.1 Anaerovoracaceae bacterium
TTTCCATACAGCCGGCCGCTGTTCTGATACTAGCTCGCCCAATTTGCGATGCAAATTGTTGGCGAACTTATGCAAGGAAATCACAAATCTGTGATTTGTAGATTTCTACTGCAAAACCTTAAAGGAGGAAAATTAATTATGGTTACATTGGAACAGGTAGAAAAGCTTCGCGAGCATGCGAATATTTCCTACGACGAAGCAAAAGCGGCATTGGAAAACGCAGATGGAGATATCCTTCAGGCGCTCATCGATCTGGAACGCCAGGGTAAAGTGACGCCGCCGCAGGGCGGAGGCCAATATAAATCCGGCAGCATCGAGGTTTCATTCAATAAGCATAAGGAACAAAACCAAAACGGCAAAGATCACGCACACTATCGCGAGGAAGAAAAGTCGGCATTCAGCCGCAGCATGCGCAGGTTCTTCCACTGGCTCGGGGAAGTCATTCATAAGGGAAATATCAACGCCTTCATTATCGAAAAGAACGGCTCCGAGATCATGAAACTGCCGATCACCGTATTGGTGCTTCTGCTCTTCTTCGCATTCTGGATCGTCGTACCGCTAATGATCGTCGGATTTTTCTTCAGCTTCCGGTATTCCTTCCAGGGGCCCGATATCAGGAGTACCAGGGTCAATGACGCGATAGACTCGGTGGCAGACGCCGCGGAAGAAATCAAGAATGATATAAAAAAATAATCTACGGGGGAGTAAAAGATGCAGGAACGTATATTAATCGTTGAGGATGAGGAAAAGCTCGCCAGGTTTATTGAACTGGAACTAACCTTTGAGGGCTATGTGGTGGAAAAGGCGGCGGATGGCAGGACAGGGCTGGCGCTGGCACAGTCAAAGCAATTTGACCTTATCGCGCTGGATATCATGCTGCCCGGCCTCAACGGCTTTGAGGTGCTGCGGCGCATCCGCCAGACATCCTCGGTTCCTGTGATCATGCTTACCGCCCGGGACGATACCATGGACAAGGTGGCGGGACTGGACGGCGGCGCCAACGATTATATTACAAAACCCTTTGCCATTGAAGAATTACTGGCCCGGATCCGCGCCGTACTCCGAAACAGCGGAGGCGCCCGGGAAAGCGTTAAAATCACGGAAAACACCATCTCATCAGGGGCTCTCCGCATGAATCTGGACAGCAGAGAGGTATGGGTCGGCGACGTATCCGTGGATCTGACGAAAAAGGAATTCGATCTTTTGGCTTATCTGATGCAGAACAAAGGCCTCGTGATAAGCCGTGACCGTTTGCTTGACAGTGTCTGGGGCTATGATTTTGCGGGCGAAACCAATGCGATCGACGTTTACATCCGGTATCTCCGGGCAAAAATTGAAGAACCCTTTGGGTTAAAATTCATTCAGACGATACGGGGAGTGGGGTATATCATACGTGAGTAAATCCAATAAGCAATCCGGAAACGGCTATGAAAAAGACGCGGGCAGCGGCGTTGCATCCGGTACCGGAAACGCAAGCGGCACGGGCAGCGCGAGCCAGACCGGAAACGCAGGAAGCGCAGGCAATGCAGGAAACACAAACAGGGCAAGCTTCTCTCTGGTGATGAAGCTCAACCTGCACACGATTTTCTATACATTTGGGGTATTGTTAACGGTAAATATCCTGCTTTGCCTTGCTGTTTTATCTTTTACCCTGTGGAAGGCCGAGGATAACGCGGCGTCCCTGATGGAAGGGCTTTCTCCGAAAGATGAAACCGTGATCATGGACTATTCATTTCAGCCATATAAGCCTTCCGCGAAAGAGCCCCTCTGGATCGCGCTGTGGGATGTCATTCACGAAAAAACACCGCTGGCGGATTATAAGGTGCTGAGAAGAGTATGGCTGGATACGGAAAACGGTTATCACCTTTCCGAATTGATATATCAAATGACCTTTGAAGAACAGGATATGACCGTTACATATCGTCTCGGTTCTGTTCTTGAAGAATATTTATACCCTCTCTATGGTCTGCTGATCCTGGAAGGACTGATCCTGATATCGGGGATCGGTAAGGGAAGGCGCCGCGTCCGGCGCATCCTGCGCCCGTTGACGGAAATGTCCAGACAGGCGCAGAATCTGAGCAGCTCTTCGGCGCAGGGTATTCCTGCGGACGAGATGAAGCGTCTGCGGGAACTGGCGGGAACCATCAGCAACATTGACGCCACAAAGCTTGACAAGCGGCTCGCGGTGGACGGAACACAAAGCGAACTGAAGGATCTTGCCAACGCCATCAACAGTATGCTCAACCGCATTGACGAAGCATACCGGTCGCAGGTGCGTTTTGTTTCCGATGCGTCTCACGAGCTGCGCACGCCGATCTCGGTCATCCAGGGGTATGTCAACCTGCTGGACCGCTGGGGAAAAAATGACGAGGCGACTACGCAGGAAGCCATCGATGCGATCAAGAGCGAAGCGGAAAACATGAAGGAACTCGTCGAACAGCTGCTGTTCCTGGCACGCGGCGATAATGAAACGCTCCGTTTGGACCTTGAAGCCTTCGACTGTTCGGAAATGATAGGGGAAATCTTTAAGGAAACGCAGATGATCGATCAGATGCATACCTTCCGTGTCAGGAACAGTTCCCCGGCTTTTGTCAGCGCGGACCGGCAGCTGATGAAACAGGCCCTGCGCATTCTGATCGACAACAGCATCAAATACACGCCGTATGGCGGAGAAATCCTCGTTTCAGTGACTACGGAAGACGGAATGGTCCGGATCTCGGTCCAGGACAACGGGATCGGCATCGATCCGGAAAACCTCCCCTATATCTTTGACCGGTTCTACCGGTCCGATGAATCCAGGGCCAGAAAGACCGGCGGATCCGGCCTGGGCCTGGCCATCATGAAATGGATCGTTGACCGCCACGGCGGAACCATTGAAGTGATCAGCCGCAAAGACATCGGCACCAGAACCACCATCCTGCTGCCGAAAGTGCAAAATTAACATTGAAAAGCATGCCGTCAGTTGATATGCCCCGGTCAGGGATACATATCCGGCATGCTTTTTAAGTTTCCATCAGCTTTGTTTCTATCAATTTCAGGTTATTCTTCAGCCGCTCGTCATCCGGCAGGAAGCTCAGCGCAGTCTTGGCGTGCTCCAGGGCTTTTCCGTACATTCCAAGCCTGTAGCATGCGATCGCGCACAAATCGTCGGGTGTATGATCCCAGGAAGAACCGGAGTTCACAAATACGTTCGATCTTTCTTTTATTTTTAACGCTTCCTGTGTCATATAAAATACCATTGGCCAGTTCGCCAGTTCGTAAGCCATTTGAGCGCATTCCACATAAGGGTCGCGCATATGCGGCGCCTCGGCAATAGCGCGGTGATACCATATGAACGCTTCCGCGTTCCTGCCCGATTTATGGCAGGAATGTGCGATCCAGCGCATAGCGGCGCATCGTTCTTCCTTCCAAAGGGCTGTTTTCAGCTTCAGGTAACGCTCCAGAGTTTCTATGCATTTTCCCCACATACCCTTGTACATGTATTCCCGGCCAAGGTAGTAGGCCATGCGTTCGCTTTCCGGATCCTCCTTTGCCGCAAGTTCAAGCAGCGGCAGATAGGAGCCTCTGGATTTTTTTACATCCGGGTAATGGTTCAGGACCATCTCTTCAATAAAAACGGCCTTTTCAGGCGCTTTTCCGCTATATACCAGGTATTCGTGCACCGGCCACATCCACTTATAGCCATTTCTTGCGTGCACCTTGGAATAGACCATCTGAACGTCTGGTGTTCCGTCAGGCTTCAAGCTCCAGTTATAGAGATACTTTGCCTTCTTTGTATCCTGCTGCCAGGCGGCTTCCAGTAAAGCCCGCCATCCCGGAACAAAAGTTTCATCAAGATCTGTACACACGCAGATGTCGGTATCCTCCGGTACATGTTTCAGGGAAAGATTGCGTGCCAGGTCAAAACGCCAGGGATTGATCCGTTCGGTATAAACTACAGCGCCCCGGCTTTTCAATCTTTCAACTGTTTCGTCGGTCGAACCCGTGTCCGTAACCACTACACAGTCAGCTTCCTGCATGGAATCCATCCATTGGCTGACGAAGTTTTCCTCATTCTTGCATATTGCATAAACACAGATTTTATATCTGTTCAAGCTGTCATCGTTCCTTTCAGAAAAGATTGGTAACTGAGGCCGAAGTTTTGTCTTCGGCCTCGGACAAAGATAAAAGCCTTTTATAACAT
>DATMXY010000367.1:0-10555 GCA_035561275.1 Anaerovoracaceae bacterium
GATCGCTAATGATCTGAAAGAAATGGAGAAAATAACTATTTTGAAAACCCTTAAAATGTATGACGGCAATATCACTTTAACTGCAAATGCTTTGGGGGTGGCCCGGAATACGATCTACCGAAAACTGAAACGATATGGAATTAAAGATATGGCATAAGGTGCGTTCCAAATTGTAGCACTGTGCAAATTTGGCGCATCCAGTTTGTAACACAGGACTGTACGGGAAAGGAACGTCTGCTGGAGCATATTGGAAAATGCGATGTTTCAGCCATTCCTGACAGGAAATCATCCATTGGCACGATAATTGCTCCTATGATCAGCGTAATGGGTTTTTAGAAGGTAATGCTTTCTTACTGCTGAATTTTGGGAGGTGAACAGGGTCAGCATGATTCAGCCCTTACAGATACATTCAAGGTCTGGTGTACCGGCACACATCAGCAAACAAACGAATGACCCGGACAGCAAGTCCTGTATCCTTGGAGGCAAAAACGGCTCTTTCAATATCATTGGAGTAAAGTAAAATTAATGAGTTTATCAAAGAATGTACAAGGGGAAAATTTAAATTCGTCAACATTCTATGAAGCAAATACCTGCATAGAAAAAATACAACACCGAAAGCAGGCGATGTTTGTAACGCGCCTGCTTTTGGTGTTTCCATTGTTCAGCTTTCTATTTTGATTCAAACGCCATTTCTACTTCATTCATGCGTCCTTTTACCGTCTCTTCCGGAATGAAAACCTGGCCGCATTCGGCGCACCGTAATACGTCTGCGCTGAATGAATGCCCCATATATTGAAATTCCGTTTTCCTGTATGTCAGCGGTACCCGGCATTTATTGCAGATCATAGCCTCATCCCGATTCATTTTGCGGTTCCCTCCCGACAATGTTCATTCTGTGGCAATACGCGTTGATCAGTTCAAATCCCTCCTGCACAGGCCGGTATTCGACCCAGCAGGTAAAGCGTCCTATTTGTTTATACCCGAAAAAATGTCCCGATTCGGCGCCGATCACCTTATTACAGGTCTCTTCACAATATTCAACCGCACTCGTTACGTCCTGTTCCAGGATCAATTCATCATTGAGCTTTTTTCTAAGCGCTTCTCCGATCTGTAAAGTAATGCCGCTTCCGGTTTTTTCCGCCGGCGGCTCCTCATCCCGGAACTTTTTGAGAATACCGCGCTTTAATTCGATCCGGTTGTTTCTGCGCTCCGATATCGTCGGCGGTCTCCGCCGTTCGTCGTTGATATCAAACATAACGTCAAGAATATGCAGAACAGGTTTCCCTTCCGAGGAAAAAATATCGCGGCAGTTGGCGCAGTAAGTAATGAACGGATAATCGCTCTGAGCGATCCGTTTTATTATCACCTTT
Organism: Anaerovoracaceae bacterium; assembly: GCA_035561275.1. Classification (GTDB taxonomy): domain Bacteria; phylum Bacillota; class Clostridia; order Peptostreptococcales; family Anaerovoracaceae; genus Anoxybacterium. The sequence goes on from DATMXY010000367.1 coordinate 1,371, forward strand.
TTGATATAGTCAGGATTCGCCACCGCCGGCTGTCCGCCGAAGCTGCAGCATTGCGCATGATCTTTTTCAAAAGGCAGCGGCTGCAGTATGCCTCCCGCCCTTTCCGCGAGCTCGCGTACAGCCAGATGAAGCGCCGTCTCCCCGTGGCTGGTGCAGGGGTCAAACACGGAATATATCCTGCCGTCCAGCTTCGCAGAAGGTCTTCCCGGCCCTTGCAGGAGCGTTTCATAAAGGAATACGCCTTCTATTTCAGGCAGATATTCCCGGAACATTTTTCTGCAAGTGGTGCATGCAAACACCATGATTGGTTTTCCCAGGGAGCTCCAGTTCTCTTTTATCTTCTGAAACGCCTCATCCTGCAGGCTTTCATCGCCCGCCCAGACGGCAGGCGCTCCACAGCAGCTCAGCATCAGGGCGGTATCCGGTTTCCGGTCCAGCAAGTACCGATACGATTTGACGACATATCGGGGATCGGAGGCGCCCAACTGGCAGCCAGGGAAAAACGCGTATCCGCTCCTGGAATATCCCCTGGGCGCCGCGGTCAGCGCCGCGCTTTCATGATTCGCCGCCGTCATGTCTCTGAGAAAGAAATCGTGATAAGCCCACGGTAAGGAGCCCTTTCGGTGCAGCGCGCGGCGGCCTTCCAGCAGCAGTTCCCCCATGTCGATTTTTTGGGGGCAGGTAATGCCGCAGAGTCCGCACTGATTGCAGGTGGCGATGAGCTTTGTAGCTACTTTAATATCTCCGCGGACTCCCTCAAGACCCGTGGTCGCCCTGACTTCCTCATTGATCGGTTTCGGTTTCTTCCTGAAATATTGTATCAGATCGCAATAGATATGACATGCGTTGCAGGAGCAGGACAAACACCTTGCCGCTTCCTCGATCGCCTCTTTTTCGGAGAAAAAACTGCCATCGGATGCGTGAACCGGTTTTCTGTAAGTCAGATTTCTGGGATCTAGTTTGAGTTTGGTCCCGGTCATTTCTTCCGCCCGGCTTATATTTCCGGTTTTTAAATAATTTTCGATTTGGTTTGCCGCATTCAGGCCATGGGCAATGGCTTCCACACTTGAAACCCCCAGCAGGAATCCGCCTGAAAAAACGCCCTTTTTTTTTGTTGCAAAGGAGTTCTCATGCCTTTCTCCCAGGAGACCGAAGTCGTCGCCGCCGGCTCCCGTCGCCACATATACGGCGTCATATTCCAGACGATCCAGGCTGCCGATGTCGGTATTCAGGTTAAGAGTATACTTTTCGTACTGGAATTGCCTCTCAATATCGCGCAGAAAGAAATCGGAAGGCAGCACATCCCAGAGATGGCCGCCTATCCGGCCGGACCTTTCGTAAACAGAAACCTCGTATTTTTTTGAAGCCAAACGCAGGGCGCACGCCAGACCGCTGATTCCGGCGCCGACGACCGCTATTTTTTTATTTTTTTTAGGTACGTTGAATTCGATGGGATCTATATTCTTTGCATAACGGATGCTTGCCTTTTCAAGCAGATTGAGGGCTATGGCTTCATCGGTATCCTTTCGCGGACAGACCGTTTTGCATGGTTCCCGGCATAGCACGGCAACAATCTCAGGGAATCCCACCGCATTTCGATATGTTTTAAATGCTGCGTTAAAGCTGCCCCGCTGCATTTTTTCAATAAAATCTACGGTATCCATATGAAACGGGCAGGCGACCGTACAGAACGCAGGCTCATCCTGCAGGCAGCAGTCATTTATTTTATTTGCCTTTTTTTCCATAATCTCAACCTCAAGTACTCTGGCAATTTAAAAGGTGTGGAATTCAGGCTGTGTTTTACACAGCCTGAATTCCCTTCCACTTCTTGCCGAAAACGCACGGCCGCTTTCTATACCGGATTTGCCTTGATCTTCTCCAATTCCTCATACATGTCGGGTCCCAGATAATACTTCTTAGGCGGCTCGATTTTTCTTCCGGCCGCAAGAATGTCCAGGCCCGCTTTTACTTTTTCCGGCGTCGCCGGCAGGCTGAAAATACGGACGCCGCACGCATTGTTGATCGCGTTGATCACCGCCATATGGCCGGCGGACTGAAACGCCTCGGAAGCTCCGGAAGAGCCGAAAGGCCCCAGTTCCCGGGGATTTTCACAATGGATGACGTTGATCTCGTCCGGAATGTCCTTAATGTAAGGAATGCCGCAGCTGTAAATGTTGTTTTGCTTCCTTACATCCCTGTAATCTTCGCTTAAAGCAAAGCCGATGCAATGGGAAATACCGCTGTACGCCTGTCCGTTTACCGACAGAATGTTGCCGATGACGCCGACGTCGTCAACACAGGTATACTTCAGGACCGTCGTTTTTCCGGCAGCCGTATTCACTTCGACCTCCGCCATAAAAAGCGCGTAGGTGTAGGAGATGGACGGACTGCCGATCCCGGTGTTCGGATCCATGGGCTTAAGCCCCGGAACGGCGCTGTTCTCCTGCGTGCCTTCATATTTTGTGGGAATTCCCTCGGCAACCATTTCATCATACGTGCGATAGGCGCCGTCGGCCTTTCTCATGGCGTCAAGCAGTTTTTTCGCGGCTTCCTGAGTCGCCCTCCCGTCCATGAAGTGGGAGCGACTGCTGGCGGCAATGCCGCTGTCCGGACAGTTCTTTGTGTCGTTCTGGATGAGCTTTACCTGACCGGGCTTGATTCCAAGCGGTTTTAAGGCCTCCAGGGTAACCATGAGGGAACCGATATCTCCTCCCTGGCCCAGATCATGCCATGTGTCATATTTTATGATCGTATTGTCTTTGTTTAATTCCAGGGCTACCGTCGCCACGTCGAAAGGCGTCTCGCTGACATTATAGCCTCCCCAGGCTAACCCAACTCCGCGACGCTTTTCAGGAGTATCCTTCGCTTTGGCCTCCGCGACCGCTTTTTCATAGATCGGCTTCATTTTCAGCATGATCTCTTCCATAGGATATTGCTGAAATTCATAGCCCTGCAGGTTCCTGTCCCCGGGCCGCGCAATGTTTCTCCAGCGGATTTCAAAGGGATCCATTCCGATTTTCTCCGCCATTATATCCATTAAGGCTTCGGAAGCCGTATAGGCCTGAGGCGATCCGTATCCCCGGTAAGCGGTCCCGAATCCATGGTTCGTCACCGCCACACGCGACAGGCCGACAGCCTTGGGAACAACATACGGGAAGCAGAAAAAGCGGATCGGACGGTTGATCAAATCAGCGCCCAGTTCGCAGTAGGCTCCGTGGTCAAGGCCGATATCATATTCGGCTGCCGTAATCTTCCCGTCTTTGTCGAAACCCAGTCGGGCGTTGCTGTAAGACGCCGCTCGCTTTCCGCTGAAATGCATGAATTCCTCATAGGACATGGAAAGCGCCACCGGCATATCGGTCGCAACGGTCGCGATGGCCGCCAGCGCGAAGGACGCGGCCGTGACCGACCAGCCAAAACTGGCCCCTGTGGTATTGGTGATGACGCGGACCTTCTCCGGATCTACTCCCGCGGCCTGCGCGATATCCATCTTGTTCCAATATACCGCCTGGCTCTTGCACTGCACGGTCAAAAATCCATCCTCGTCCCAGTAAGCCTGTACGGTATCGCCTTCGATAGACATGTGCGGCTGCCTGGTGGAATAAAAGCTGCCTTCCACACTGTAAGCCGAGCTATCGATGGTCTCCGCAACATGATCCCCTTTAAACAAAGGCCATTCTGCGTAAATATTCGGCGTCTCCTTATGGATGCGCACCGCGTCCGGAACCACGGCGTCAAGATAGTCCGTATATTCAGGCAGCTGCTCAATCTCAAGCCTGACCTTTGCCGCGGCCTCCCGCGCATGATCCTTGGTGTCCGCCGCCACAAGGGCAACCACGTCGCCGTACATGTTGATCTTGTCCACGGCGAGATATTTACGGCTGGCGGTTATGCCAGTGGAACGCGGGGTACCTGTGAATAGATCCATTTGATTAGTTCCCTTGACGTCTTTATGGGTGATAACCTTGACCACGCCCGGCATCTTTTCCGCTTCCGAATAGTCGAGTTTCAAGATTTTGGCGTGGCTTGCAACTTTAGGCTGCACCAGTGCGACATGCAGGGTTTCCGGCGGCATCTTCAGTTCAACATCATCTCCATAGTCCGCTACGCCGCACACTTTTGCCAGCGCCGTTGGACGAGGCACCGGTTTTCCGTAATATCCTTCTTCGTTTGGCTCCTTAAAGGAAATGTCCTCTATGGCAGCCTCCCCGCGCACAACTTTAGCCGCCGCCACGACGGCGTCGACAATCTGCTTATAGCCCGTGCACCTGCATGCGTTGCGATGCTGCTGAAACCAGTCTCTGACTTCTTCTCTGGTCGGATTATTGTTTTCCTGAAGTAAACCATATGCGGATACGATGAACCCGGGCGTGCAAAAGCCGCAGTGTACGGCGCCGCTTGTCATAAATGCCACCTGCAGCGGATGCAGATGATTCGGCGTTCCAATCCCTTCAATTGTTATAACCGTGCTGTATTCGTCCATAGTACGGATTTTTCTCATACAGGACCGGATCACTTTTCCGTTTAAAATAACAGAGCAGGCTCCGCACACGCCTGTTCCGCATCCGATTTTCGTTCCCGTCAGGCCCAGGCGTCTCAATACGGACGCCAGGGTGTCTTTCTCCGGATCGCATACAAACATACGGTCGGCTCCGTTGATATTCAGACACATTTTCTTCAGTCTCATATTTTACCTCCGATACGGATATTTCTGACAGCAGCCGGTTTTCGGCCGCTGCCAGAAGTAAAGTTCTAATATGCGTTTTTGTACAGCTGCTCCATGACTTTTACCGGCATATGCTTCGGATTTCCGTTATGGTTCATATCATTGAACGCAAGCTGGGCAAGGGCCGGAATATCTTCTAATTTGCACCCTACCTCCGACAGGGACGGGATTCCCACATCCTTTGACAGGCGTTTTACCGCTTCGATGGACTTGTCGGCTCTCTCGATGACTGACAATCCGGTTACAATTTCTCCCATCGCTTCGGCGACATCCGCAAAGCGCTCCGGAACGGCGGTCACATTGTATCCCATTACATGGGGCAGCATGATCGCGTTTGCCACTCCATGGGGAGTATCATAAAAGCCTCCCAGGGTATGGGCAAGGGCGTGTACGCAGCCTACGGGCGAACTGTTGAATGCCATTCCCGCCATAAGGCTCCCCATCAGCATTCCGTCTCTTGCGGCTATATCGTTGCCGTTTGCCACCGCCTGCCTCAGGTTTTTGCTGATCAGCTTAATGGCGTAAAGGGCCAGCGCATCGGTCTGGGGCATCGGAGCGATAGAGGTATACGCTTCTATCGCGTGGGTAAGCGCGTCCATACCCTGTGCAGCCGTTAAAGCCTGAGGTACGCTGATGGTAAGGGTAGGATCGGCCAGGCACAGATCCGCGGCGTACCAGGGATGCCCGAAGGAAGCCTTCATATTTCTCGCGGGATCCGTCAGCACGGACCAGATGGTGACTTCGCTGCCGGTACCCGATGTGGTCGGAACGGTAATGAGGGGCTTTTTCCTGAATTTCAGGGGATTCTTCATTCCTGCTCTCGTTACTTCATAATTAAGGATGTCTCCGCCGTTGGCCTCCACGATACCGATCGCCTTCGCAACGTCCATGGAGCTGCCGCCGCCGATCGCTATGATGATGTCGCAACCGTTAGTTTTGAACGCTTTGACGCCGTCCGCGACACAGCCTACCACAGGATTTCCTTTGATATCGCTGAATCTGGCAGCCGGGATACCGCTTTCTTTCAGGATGCCTTCTATCCTGTTAACCAGGCCGGTTCCGATCAATCCGGAGTCTGTTACGATCAGAGCCTTCGTACCTTTTAATTCCTTTACTTTTTCTCCGATCTGGTTTACAGCGCCCACGCCGTATTCCACCATTGTTAAATGTTTAAATAATTTTGTTGTCATAATTATTCACCTCTTCATTAAACTGCACAAAGCATATCAACCACTTGCTTTATTGCTAGATTGATAATAAGAATTGAAGATACTATTTTAGTATCATACTGTCTAAAAAGATCGATTTATTCTTCGCCCTCCCGTTGACAGTGTAGTTCACGACGCGTTTCAGCCGATACATTTTTTTAATTTCCAGAATTTCAATGTTCCAGTCGATGTACTTTCTATAATTTTTAACCAGAAGATCAAAGTTGCAGTAATGGGCGATCTCCGCATGATGAGCTTCTTCGTCGATATCGATCGGATCAAGACCATAAGGCGCGAACGCCTCCAGAAACTCCAGATTGTCGATACTGACGACACCGCTTTTCAGTCCAAGCTCCAAATTGTTGAAAACATAACATCTTCTGCGTTGATTCGGTTTTCTGTAGTAGCAGACCCCAGTCAGTAAATATGGTGTATAGACATCCCGAAAGCCATCAATCCGGAAATTCCGAGGAGAAACCAGGCCCATCAGCCAGGTACTCTCATTTTTTAGTATCTTTTCGACATCTTCGTCGCTGAGCTTGGGTTTCAATAGGCTAATCCTGTCCATTTATCCGGTTCCTCCTCATGTATTTCCAGTGATATAAATTTGATCGGCGGCGTCAGTCTCCTGCGGGGTTACAATCCCCGATTGACGCCTACGGTTTGAAATCGGGATTTATTCCCACTCTGTAAGCTTCCAGACCTTCACATTATCGTTATCTTTAAAATGCGCGTCTACCATCCTGTCGGCGGAAGCCAGCACATTCAAGCTTCCTGAACCTTCAAGAACACCTTCCACCAAAGCCTGGGTTGACAGAATGCCCATCCAGTCCTTTGAAAGATACAACCAGTCCTCTTTTGGAGCAATGTCCAGCTCAGTCGCCAGATCCCTGGTGATCCATACTCTGCAGTAATCATCAGGATTACTGCTTTCGCGTGTGGTAACTTTCGCAAATATTTTTTTTCTACTCATTTTTTAACACCTGCTCCTTCCAGTATTTCTTATAAGGTTCCTTGTTTAACTTCAGGTAATGCTGCTTGTCTTCCACAGACAGCTGATCAATACCTTTTTTATTCTTGGTCAATCCGTAAAAATAAGCATCATGAGCAATATCCACTCTCGGATGGTTCCTGACAAGTCCGAAAAGCTCGATGTCGTTCTTTTGCTTCTCCGGGAAGAAGGAGAAGATAACGGCAAATGCTACGCCCCATACAAATCCCGCTACTGTCTGGAACCAGCTGGCTCCCGGATCCGTATAACTGATTCCGATGCAGAACGGGGCCAGGAATGTGGCCGGGAAGAAGATGGAAAGCAGGGTTCCTACAATACTGGCGATGATCGACGCAGTTGCGGCTTTTGCCTTGAACGTTTTCGTTCCCATCCCGCAGATAACCGCAATCAGAACGCCCGGCACCACCGCCGATGTAATGCTGTAGAATGCGGCGATCAGATACGGGATATTCATGAAATACTTTACGAATACGAACGGGATCCCTATCGCGACAATATATGTAACGATACGTGCCAGCTTGAGGTAATGAGCGTCCGATTTACCCTTGACAAGCTTCATGTAGATATCGTTGATAAATACCGTCGTGGCCGAGTTGATATAGGAGTCGGTGGTGGAAATCATCGCAGCCATGATACCGGCGATGCAGATCCCCAGCAAGCCGTGCGGCATAATCTGATCGAGCAGGTACGCCATTGTGTGTCCGGTTGTATCCGGCTCTGGAATGACACCCTTTTCAACCAAAGCTCTGGTAATCAATCCCGGAGTTCCTGTGAACAGGCATCCGAGCGGCAGCATGACCATTCCGTAAATCAGCATGGTCAATCTGGTTCCGTTCATGCTTCTTGCCGCCAGGCATTTCTGAAGAACTCCCTGATGCATCATGTAAAATGCCGCGACGATGATGGAGATCCCCATCCACATCCCGACCGCAGGATAACCCGGGTCGTTTATCTGGGTTGTGTACTGAATATTTTCCGCCGGCGTCCAAGCGATGAGTTCGTTCCAGCCTCCGACTTTGTCAATTCCGATAGCCACAATCAAGAGACCGCCGAGGAACAGGAATGCCGCCTGCAGCACATCGACCGAGATAACCGATACCACGCCTCCGATCGAGGTATATATGGCAATTAAAACGGATAAAACAAGTATGGTGACCAGAATGGGGAAGCCGAACAAACCTTCCGCCATAACGGCAAACGCATAGATATTAAATGCCAGAATTGCCAGCAGGAATAACAGCAACGCGACAGAGCCTGCCAGGGCGGTTTTTTCGTTATATCGTTTGCTTAAATACTCGGGCACTGTGTAAACGCCGGTAAAATAGTAAATGGGAGCGCCAAGGGCAATAAACAAAAGGATGAAACCACCGATGCTGATATATGGGTTAAATGCCGTAAAGCCTCTCATATACCCTGTCTCTGTGTAAGCTACAATATCCTGCGTACTTAAAACCAGAGTAAAGAAAGCAAGCGAGCAGGCCCACCAAGGCATCCGCTTATCAGCGATAAAGAATTCGGCGGACGTTTTTACCTTCTGCCCCTGATATATACCGTAACCTATGATAATTGCCAGGTATATGCCGATTATTATAAAGTCTATCGTAAATTCTTTCATAATTTGTTACCACTCCTTTCAATATGATCAACCGGCATACGGGATGCCATTCGGAGATACGACCCAGCACCAATAAAGGGGCAGCAGTATCTGATATATTATGCACGCCCATACTGCAACTCTTAAAACCTTCTCCCTAGGCCCCCGGCTGCTCATCCAGCCTTCTTTGGTCAGGCTGTAAGCAGACCATATACCAGCCGGTAACATAGTGATGAAAGCATATAACCATGTTCCTACCATATAAGTTCCCATTAATTGTAATCCTCCTTACTAAACTCGATAGATTTTTTACTTAGTCATTACGATTAGTAGTTGAGAAGAATATTTGCCTGTACCTTATCTTTTTATCGCGCTTAGCGCAAACAAAACTAAGGCTCAAACGGAGGCAGTCATCCGCTGAACCGCGACGCTCAGGCCGAAGCAACCATCCATAGAACTCTAAAGCTGAAGCGAAAGCGACTTATCGCAGAACGCTAACGTTCAAACGACAGCAACATTCATTGAATTCAAATACCCGGGGGAAAGGTTCACCGCGAACTCAAATGCTCAAACGGAAACAACCATCCACTGTACTCAGTTTGGTTTGACATGGGGAAATAAGATGATAAGAGAAAGGTAATGGAT
>DATMXY010000368.1:0-2301 GCA_035561275.1 Anaerovoracaceae bacterium
GAGATATTATATCATTTTTCAGGAGGTATGTTCATGATTATTATAGGAGAAAAGCTTAACAGTACGTTGAAGTCAGTCAGGCCCGCCATCGAAAATTATGACCGGGAGGCCGTCGCAGACCTGGCAAAAAGGCAGTATGAAGCAGGAGCCTCGTTCATCGATATCAATGCCGGCATGTTTGTTGAGGACGAAGCGGAAAGGCTGGCGTGGCTGGCGACGGTAGTACAGGAGACCATCGACGCGCCTCTTGCCATCGACTCGCCGGATGCGAAGGCGATTAAAAAAGCGCTGGAAGTCAATAAAAATCCGAAAGTTCTGATCAACTCCATTTCCGATGAAGATAAACGGTTCCAGGAGGTTCTGCCTCTGGTTGTTGAATACAAGACGAGCGTTGTCGCGCTCTGCATGGATTCCACAGGGATGCCGGAAACGGTCAAGGACAGGGTTTCCATCGCCGAAAAGCTCGTCGCTAACATGACAAAGGAAGGCGTCCCCATCAGCAATATCTATATCGACCCCATCGTCAGGCCCATCAGCACAGGGATCCATTACGGCAACGTCGCCATCGAAACCATCCGCCAGGTCAAGGCCGAATTTCCGGACGTACATATTGCCTGCGGACTGAGCAACGTATCCTACAGCCTTCCCGCAAGAAAGCTGATCAATCAGGCCTTCCTGGTAGCCGCGATCGGAGCGGGCATGGATGGCGCCATCATCGACCCGCTTGACACAAGGCTGATGTCCATGATCTATGCCAGCGAAGCGTTATTCGGACGCGACCCGTACTGCAAGAACTACCTTAAGAAATTCAGGGAAGGCGCACTGGAAGTTTAGTGATTTGAGTGCCGAACAAGCCGATTGAATGGAGGCTATATGGAGCGGGAATCCAATCTGACAAACGCATACCTTGAAGCATACCGCAGAGCCTGCGGCAGGCTGTTGGACTGTGATCCCGAAACGGTATGCCAGAACAGCAAAGCCGTGTACGAAAATGGGACAAAAACATACAGGATTCCGTATTTCGGCCGGCAATACCGGATCAGCTGCGCGGACGGGGAGGTTTCCTTTCAGGGGGATTCTGATGAACCGGAGAAGGATCCCACCGAACTGCCGACCACGGAAAAAGTTCTGATTTTGCATTATCTGATCCATGCGCAGCCGAAACCTTTAACGGGAAGAACGATTTCATTTAAAGAGGTTCCAAACGGCGGATCTATCTATTATCCGACTTTTAAGAAGAGGGCGATCGATCCGCTGGTTAAAACCTTTTCCGAGGATTTCCCCGGGTTTGCGGAAGCTGCCGCCGCTTTGGGCGGCAGCGCCGAGAAGCTGGGGGATGCCGGGATGACCATCCATGCGTTCCCCTTTGTCCCGCTCACCTATGTCGTTTGGAAAGGCGACGATGAGATCGCCTCTTCGGGCACGATTCTGTTTGATTCATCGGTCTTCCATTTCCTGCCCGTGGAAGACATCATCGTGGCGGCAAGCTTCGGCGTTTACAAACTGATCGATGTTCATAAGAATAAGAATAAGGAATAGACGAAGAAAAATGTTAAGAAAGGATTGAATTCATGAAAATAGCCGTATCAGGTAAAGGCGGGGTTGGAAAGACGACCGTTTCCTCCAATCTGGCTAAGCTTTTCAAAAAGGAAGGCTTTCGCGTATATGCGGTTGATGCGGATGCTGACAGCAGCCTGGGCTTGGCTCTGGGAATCGACGAAAAAGAACTGGATCAGGTAAAGCCCATGATAGAAATGAAGGATCTGATCGGAGAGATCGCCGGAGAGGGCGCCCTCTATACGCTGAATCCGGAAGTGGAATCTGTCATCCGAAAACACAGCATCGATTTTGAAGGAATTCGTTTCCTCCGTATGGGGGGGATCAAAAAGGGCGGTTCCTCCTGCTACTGCCGGGAGAATACGTTTTTAAAGGCCCTGATGAATTCTCTGATCATGGATACACAGGACATTGTAATTCTTGATATGGGCGCCGGCATCGAACATCTGACCCGGGGAACGTCGGCCAGTGTGGACCTGATGCTGGTGGTCACCGAACCGGGGAGGGCCAGCATTCAGACCGCCCGTACCGTCGAGGGGCTCGCCAGGGAACTTGGCATCAAAGAAGTCAGGTTCATCGCGAATAAAATAAGAAGCGAGCGGGAGCGGGAATTCATTGAACAGAATTTTAAATCCGAAGAACTTCTGGGCCTCCTGCACTACGACGAAGCCATCGCGGAACGGTCGATGGGATACGGCGATCAGTCGCCCGGGGCCGAGAACCAGGAATTAGAAACCTTATTAT
>DATMXY010000369.1:0-8287 GCA_035561275.1 Anaerovoracaceae bacterium
TGATTATACTCATTTCATAACAAGAAGCAAATGAAAACGGGATATTATTGAAGCAATGGGGCTTCTTCCTGCAAAGGGAGGAGTTTTTTTGCAAAAAAAGGAGGAGTAAAACCCAATGACAAAATACAATGTGATCATGGACACATTGCCGGCGACAGAGGACCGCACGGAGATCCTGTTCCGCCAGGCCGGCGATGGATTTATTCAGGTGGAATACGGACATGAGCAGAGAGTTGAATTGCTCGATTCCTTCCGTACTCTGGCGGTGGATGCAAAGGTCAGGGAGATGAAAATCCCGGGCTTGATTGAGACGTTGCCTTCTCTCAGAGCCAATATGTTTCATTTTGATCCAACGGTGATCTCTCCCCAAAGCCTCATAGAAAGGCTCAAAGAAGCGGAAAACTCCGTTGCCGGTGTGGACGACATGGTGATCTCCTCCCGCATCATCACGCTCCCCATCGCTTTTGAGGACAGCCAGACAAAGCTTGCGGTGGAGCTGTACGGCAAGCAGATCAGGAAGGACGCCCCGAATTGCGAGGGCGGATACAACCTCGAATACATGGCCCTCTGCAACGGCGTTACGGTAGAAGAGATCAAACAAAAGTTACTCAACACCTACTGGTACAACAGCGGCTGCGGCTTCTGGCCCGGCGGCGGGTTCTTCTGGCCCATGGATCCCCGCAGCAAGCTGAACGTTCCCAAATACAACCCGCCCAGGCTGTGGACGCCGGAAGGGGCCGTGGGGATCGGCGGGGCCTGTGTGTTTACCTACACCACAGCCACCGGAGGCGGATACCAGCTCTTCGGAAGGACCATACCCACCTTCCAGTTTGCCATGAAGCATCCGCAGTTTGCGGAAGGTCCGTTCCTTTATAAGCCTTCCGGAGACAGGATCAAGTTCGTGGAGGTCACCGAAGCGGAAATCCTGAAGATCTTTGAGCATGTCCACGAAAAAACGGATTATGTGTACGACATCGTGGAAAGCGAAATTGTGGTGAAGGACTACATAGAGTTCCTGAAGGATCCCGAGGTGCAGAAGGGCGCGGAGGAATTCGCGGAAAAACAGGCGGCAGGCAGCAAGCTTGCACCGAAGCTTTAGGTTTACAGGGAGGTGAATGAAATGTTAAAAGTTATAAAAGGCGGAATCGAGTGCGTGATCGAAGACTGGCCCGGACGTTTGGGATATATGGGCCTTGGAATGGCCGCATCCGGCGCCATGGACAACCTGGCGCTGCAGTTTGGAAACCTGCTGCTGGGGAATAAGCCCGGAGAAGCGGGCATTGAGATCGCCGGCGGATATTGCTCTTTTGAAATCCTGGAGGACGGCGTCATCGCCATCACCGGAGCGGATATGGATGTGAAGAAAAACGGGGAAAGCGTGCCCCTGTGGGAAGCCTTTGCGGTAAAAGCAGGGGACGTCATCGAATTTTCCCATTTCGGAGCCGTGGGCTTCCGTTCCTATCTCACCATAGCCGGGGGCATCGATGTTCCCGTCTATCTTGGCAGCAAGTCCACATGCTCCTTCGGATCCTACGGAGGCTTTGAGGGCAGGAAGCTGCAGGAAGGCGATGTAATCAAGGCAGAGCTCAAGGGGCAGGGCGCTTCCAGCGTCGGGAACCGAATCAACCCGAAATACATACCGGAATACACCAATAATTGGGAACTGCGGGCGATCCCGGGGCAGAATTCCGCACCGGATTACGTGACGGAAGAGGGCATGGATTATCTGTTTTCCGCGCCGATGAAAATATCCCACAACGCCAACCGGGCGGCATACCGGCTGCAGGAAGTGCCGGCTTATTTCTGGGCCCGGGAAGACGGAGGCAAGGGAGGAAGCCATCCTTCCAATATTGTGGACCACGGTTATAACATGCGGGGCGCGCTGAATGTCACTGGCAATACGCCTTCCCTGCTTGTTGCGGACGGCCCCACTCTGGGCGGCTTTGTCTGCGTGGCGGGGATCATCAATGCTGACTTATGGAAGATCGGCCAGGGAATTCCTTCAAGAGACACCATTTCCCTGAAACTGTGCACCACGGAAGAAGCCATTGAGGCCAGAAAAGAGCGCAAGGCTATGCTGGAGGCGGAGGATCTTGTTATCCGCATTCCTAAGATATAATTAGAAATCAGGAGGATAAGAAGATATGGAATATGTTTTAAAGGCTCATATGCCCGGCCTTGTGGCGCGTGTCGTCGTAGAGGAAGGGCAGAAGGTAGATGCGGGTCAGGAATTGGCGGTGTTGAACTGCATGAAGATGGAAATCAGCTGCCCGACGAAGTATACCGGAACTGTAAAAAAGATCCTGGTAAAGGAATGGGACGAAATGGATGTGGATGTGCCCATGATAGAGCTGGAGGTTTGAACGACGGCGTCACAAGTCGATTTGAGTAAGTGTAAATGGAGTAGGGGTAAATATTATGATGAAAAGATTGCTGATTGCCAACCGGGGAGAGATCGTAAGCAGGATCATGCGGACCTGTGACAGGTTGGGGATCGAAACCGTTGTAGTTTATTCCGAGGCAGACCGGGATGCGCCGTACATAGAAAAAGCAGCGACTGCTTATTGTATCGGGCCGTCTAATCCTGCCAGGAGTTATCTGGATATCGACGCTCTGGTGGGAGCGGTGAAAGACTCCCAGGCAGACGCCGTTCATCCGGGATACGGATTTCTGTCTGAAACCGCGGCATTTGCGGAAGCTGTCACCGCGGCGGGCATGAAATGGATCGGCCCGGCTCCGGAAATCCTTGCCGGCATCGAATCGAAGTGCTACTGCCGGCAGCTCGCCCAAGAACTCGGCATTCCCGTCACTCCGGGGACTCTGAAACCTGTAACGGATGTCGGAGAGATTCTTGATACGGCGCATGCCGTTGGGGTCCCGATCCTCCTGAAACTGGATAAGGGCGGCGGGGGCAAAGGGATCGAATTTCTGGAGGACGTTACGGACCGCCAGGCAGTGACCGCCGTATATGAAAGAATGCGGCGGATCGGTGAAATGGCCTTTGCTTCGGGAGACGTCTACGTGGAAAAAGCCGTGCCGGCGCCCCGGCATATCGAAGTACAGTTCCTGGCGGATGATTTCGGGAACGTGGTCTGTCTTGGCGAACGGGAATGCTCCATTCAGCGGCGCTATCAAAAATTAATCGAGGAGTCGCCGTCTTCCGTCATTTTCGAAAAAGAGAGAGAAGCCCTCTACGGTTATACCGTAAAGCTGATCCGGGAAATGAGATATTCCGGAGCCGGTACCATCGAGTATCTCAGAGATCGGAACGGTAATTTTTACTTTATGGAGATCAATGCCCGGCTTCAGGTGGAGCATCCGGTCACGGAATATGTGACCGGACTGGATCTGATCGAGCAGCAGATCGCCATTGCCAACGGCCATGCTTTATCCCTGTCCCAGGAGGATATCCAGCTTCGGGGGCATGCCATTGAATGCCGCGTTTATGCGGAGGATCCGGAAACTTTCATGCCATGCCCCGGAACCATCAGCGGGCTTTGCTTCCCGGATACCGCCGGAGGTCTGGTGCGCATCGAACATGCCCTCCGGCAGGGGAGCGTCATTCCTCCTTACTATGATCCCATGCTTGCCAAGGTCATTACATGGGGGGAGGATCGCAGCTCCGCCATCAGAAGCATGATCGTTGCTCTGCAGAATTTTAAAATTGAAGGAGTGAAAACCACCATCGATGCAAATCTTTCCATTCTTCAGAGAGAGGAATTTGCCGCCGGTGATTTCAATACTTCTTTTCTCGCAAAAGAATAGACAGAAAGGAGGAAATCTGAAATGAAAATCGATATCAACGTGGATATGGGTGAAAGCTTTGGCAGATATGCGCTGGGGGACGACGAGGCTCTTATGCCCTACGTTACCTCCGCAAACATCGCAACAGGCTTTCACGCCGGGGATCCGCTGGTGCTGGACCGGACCATCCGCTGGGCGAAGGATTACGGCGTAGCGGCGGGAGCCCATATCGGCCTTCCCGATCGTCAGGGCTTCGGTCGCAGGGAAATCAGCCTTACCCCGGAGGAACTGAAGTCGGACACGATATACCAGCTGGGCGCCATGGACGGGTTCCTGAAACTGTACGGGCTGAAAATGCAGCACGTCAAACCCCATGGAATCCTCTATCGCATGGTGGGGGAAAACCCAAAATACGTTGACGCGTTCCTGGACGCGGTGGAAGCCTATAATCCGGATCTGTTCATCATGCTGCATACCGGCTGCGAAGCCCTGAAACAGGCTGAACAAAGAGGGCTGAAAACGGCGCCTGAGATACTTGTGGACCTTGGCTACGACGCCGAGGGAAACTGGATGATCGAACGGGTAAAAAAAGCGAGGGCGCCGGAAGAGGTCGCGCAGCGCGCGTTAAAAGTGGTGAAAGAAGGGCTCATCGACACCGTGGACGGGAAACTGATTCCGGTACAGGGCTGTACCGTCTGCATCCACGGAGACGCACCCAATGCGGCAGAGGTGGCGAAAACGGTATATCAGACCCTGAAGGACAACGAGGTGGAAGCCGTGAACCTGAATGAGTATTTCAAACTGTAGGCATCCCTGTATTACCGTCGTTCAAATAGTAGGATCATTGGATTGAAATATGCCCGCCGCGCACCTGCCTTATAGCAGGCGCGTAAGGCGGGAGAAGAAAGGAGAAAATTTGATCATGAAAATTAATTCACTGGACTTTTCAGTCGCCATCCTGGCCGGCATATCGTGTATCGGTTTCGTCATCGGCCTGCCCATCTGGGCGCTGTTCATCGGATGGGCATGGTATTTTACGCTGGGAGCGACGAAGGCGGGATTCAAAGAAGCGACGCCGCCCATGCTGGCAGGTTCGCTGCTGGCGGTCCTTGCCATCGTGCTCATTGACGTCTTTGCCGGATTTATGCCTTTCCTGGGGGCGATGATGCTTTCCGTACTTATTACAGTTTTTCTTCTGATGCTTACCCTGAAGATCCCCGGATTTGGCTGTTCCCTGGCCTCTTTTAACGCGTATTCCTGCATGTTCGCGGGATATTATGCGGGGACTTTTCCCACCCAGGAGCAATATGCCATGGGCCTGGTATACGCGGTGATCTGGATCACGGGAGCGAACTTCCTGGGTCTGATTTTCGGATACCTGAGCGTCTATTTTGCCGGACTCGGAAAGAAGGAAAAGACTGCCTGAATGAGGCGAAACCGAGCTATCCTCATATATGTCCTGTTTGCTGTATCGAATGAGTCGGTTTGGACCTTACGGCAGGCAGGGCATATTTTCACAACTGGCAAGAAGACTCCCGCCTCTACAGGCGGTGAGATGAATTGCCCCTTTCACAAGGAAACATTTGACATTTTAGCCTTGCAGCGATACAATAAGAACATAAGTTCATGAACGCAAGTTCCGTCTGCGAGGTGATCCCGTTTGCTAAAGGCATTCCGATTCCGCATCTATCCAACCAAAAAGCAGAAAATACTGATGGCAAAAACCTTCGGATGCTGCCGGTTTGTATATAATTGTTTCCTTGACAGAAAAATCAGTTTCTACGAAACGGAGCATAAGACCCTGTCCTACGGTTCCTGCTCAAAGGAGCTCACGGGTTTGAAGCTTTTAAAGACCTGGCTTAACGAAGTGGATTCCATTGCCTTGCAGCAGTCGCTCAGGGACCTGGATTCGGCATACGATAATTTTTTCAGCGGGTCAGGCTTCCCCAGATTCAAAAGCAAGCATTCCAACCGCCATAGTTACCGTACCCAGATGGTGAACAGCAACATCAAGGTTGAAGGAAACCGCATACAGCTTCCAAAGCTTGCGCCTGTGGAGACAGTAGGTTGCGAACTCGATGAAGCAGGAATCCTCCGCCTCTTTGCCCTTTTGCCCCAAGCTTTGCTTGGCCGGCAAAATGGACAGCAGCGAGCCAAGCGAGCTGGAGTCCCTGAAAGGGACGTTAGGCGGTGGGAGTGTTCAATCCGGCCGGATTTGGTTCTTTTGATCTGATCATGATCTTCAGGCTTCAGACCGCCGGGATGGGCGGCGCCGAAGCTGCGGGGATATTGATCTTGTTCAGGATCTTTTATTATTTTATCCCGCTTGTCAGCGTTTCTTTTCTTTCGGCAGCTGATGTCATCTCAAAGGGAAATACCATCACGATAAAAGAATTTTTCAAATAGTTTCCCTCATATCTTAAGCCGGTTGACAAATATAATTATAAATGGTATATTATGGATTATATTCAAAAAAGAGGGTGACGGTGTGAAAGTTGGATCCTGGGGTGAGGACGCGGCGGAAAAGTATCTGAGAAAAAAGGGATATCTCATTCTTGAACGGAATTTCCGATGCAGGTACGGAGAGATCGATATTATCGCTATGGCCGGAACGGAACTGGTCTTTCTCGAAGTGAAGACCAGGAGAAACCTGAACTACGGCCTGCCCTGTGAATCCGTCACTGCTGCAAAGGTGAAACATCTGAAAAGGGCTGTGTCATATTACGCCTCAACCTGTCCGATCAGGCATAGCGGCGTCAGGCTTGATGTGATCGAAATCCTGGCGAAGGAAGGGCAGGCCCATATTCACCACATCGAAAACATCCTGGGGTAACGGGTATCATCTATATTTAATCTAAAAGGGGTTAAGATTATGTATTCACAAGTTAAGAGCGGGGCTTTATACGGACTGGCATCGGAGCAGGTGGTCGTGGAGACGGACCTGTCGCCCGGTTTGCCGGCTTTCAACGTGGTTGGGCTGCCCGACGCGACGGTCAGGGAGGCGAAGGAAAGGATCCGTGCCGCCATCGTCAATTCCGGATTCAAATTTCCGGCAAAGCGGATCACCATCAATCTCGTGCCGGCGGGCACCAAAAAGGAGGGGACCCATTTTGACCTGCCCATCGCAGTCGGAGTCATGATTGCGATAGACCTTATCAGGACAGGCAGGGTTTCCGGGTTTGCCTTTTTGGGGGAGCTGTCCCTGGATGGCAGCGTGAATCGGATCAACGGTGCGCTGCCGCTGGTTATCGGACTGCGGAACCATGGCGTCGTAAAAATCATTTTGCCCATGGCGAATGCGGAGGAGGCTTCCGCCGTTGACGACGTCGTGCTGTATCCTGTAAAGAATCTCTGGGAAATCGCGGCGTATTTTGACGGGGGATATGAGATCAAACCCTGGCAAAAAAGCCGGAGTGTGCCTTCAAAACCGGCAGAGCAGGAAGACGACTTCTGCGATGTGGCGGGGCAGGAATCTGTGAAACGGGCCTTGCAGATCGCCGCCGCGGCTTCCCACAACGTATTGCTCATAGGACCTCCCGGTTCGGGAAAAACCATGATGGCGCGGAGAATGGCGGGGATCCTGCCTGCCATGACCTACGAGGAAAAACTGGAGGTCACCAAGATCTACAGCATTGCGGGTGAATTATCCGACCATCGGCCCATGATCACGGCAAGGCCGTTCCGCTCCCCGCATCATACCCTGTCGGGAGCAGCCCTGGTGGGCGGCGGAAGCAATCCGAAACCCGGCGAAGTATCCCTGGCGCATCATGGCGTTTTGTTTCTGGACGAATTACCGGAGTACAAACGGTATGTTCTTGAAATGCTTCGGCAGCCTTTGGAGGATGAAAGGGTGACGATATCAAGGATCAGGGGCACCGTATCCTTCCCTGCCAAGTTCATGCTGCTTGCCGCGATGAATTTATGCCCCTGTGGCCATTATAGCGATCCCACCCATGAATGCACATGTACCCCATGGCAGATCCGCAGCTACCTGTCGAAGCTTTCGGGGCCCTTGCTGGATCGGATCGATATGCATATCGAGATCATGCCGGTCAAATACAGGGAATTGATCGACATGGAACCGTCGGATCCGGATGCGCCCGAACCGCCTCCCGTGAGAAATTCGGAAATTATGAGGCAGGAGGTGGAGGCGGCGAGGCAGATCCAACTGGAACGCTATAAGAATGAAGAAATATCGTACAATTCTCAATTAACACCTGGATTAATAAAAAAATACTGCATGTTGGACCGGGAAACCAAAAGGCTTCTGGAAACGGCGTTCCACCAGTTATCCCTCAGCGCGCGGGCGCACCATAAGATCATAAAACTTGGCAGGACCATAGCGGATATGGAAGGAGCGGAAAGGATCGGCGTCATGCATATTGCAGAGGCGGTCCGGTACCGCAGCCTGGACAAGATGTACCGGGGTCTGTGAACAGGGGAGACTGACTATAGTTTTTATCAGCAGCCCCTATTTATTATGCGTGCAATATTATGCAGGCAATTAATTGAATATTGTGAAAAAAACAGCATAGATCTATGT
>DATMXY010000370.1:0-5915 GCA_035561275.1 Anaerovoracaceae bacterium
GGACGATCAATGTCGGGAATAAAAATATTAAAAAGTCTTTCCTTTTGTTACTGATCAATGTGTTATACTCCTCGTCTGAAAGGTTTACACCGGGCGGGGCGGGGGGGATATTGCCGCCCCGCCCGATGCGGGTAGAATGGAGTTTATTCCATGGACTTCATTTCTTCAGCCACGGTGTCCAGAGCTTCCTTGCTGGTCTTGTTGCCGGCGACGGCTTCAGACAGCTCTCTTCCCAGGACTTCGATCAACTGTGGAGCGTCCGAAATGACCGGGATGATCCTGCTGTTTTCCATGATCGTCTGAACCATTTCAGTATGGGGATATTTTGCGATCACTTCCGGGTCGCTCATGACGTCGCTTCTGGTGGGCGAGCCGCCTGCCAGGGCGCGGGCCTTTGCGATGTCGAAAGATTCCACCCACTGCAGGAACTTCCAGGAGGCTTCCTTGTCAGGAGCGTTGGCGGGAATCGCCCAGCCCCAGCCTGCGTTGAGGGATACTCCACCGGGCATCTGAGCCAGCTCGACGGTGCCGGCGACCTTGGATTCGGCGGAATCGTTCAGCTTCGGAACCATCCAGTTGTAGGTTACATAGGACGCGGCATTTCCCTGCGCGAATACGTTGTAGGCTTCGTCAAAGCCGAATCCGGGAGCTCCGGCGGGAGCGGCGTTCTTCATGTTGTCAATATACAGATCCAGGGCTTCTACCGCTTCCGGGCTGTTGATGGTGATATTTCCCTGTGCATCATAGAAATCTCCACCGTTGCTGAACAGGTAGTTGAGCCATTCCATTGAGATCGGGTCCGGTCTCAGGCCCATCATCGCGGCGCCGGACAATGCTTCGCCCTTTACGCTGGTGATGTATTTGCAGAGTTCAACATAGTCTTTCAGATTGTCCGGGATCTTGAATTCTTTGCCTGTGGCCGCTTCGTATCCGCTCTTCAGTTCCTGGTCCTCAAATACGTCGGTACGGTATACAAGGCCCAGCATGTAGTTATAGAACGGGATCATGTAAGTGGTGCCGTCGACGGTTCCCACCATCTCCATCATGGACGGGAGGTAGGGCGAGATGTCGAATTTACTTTCCTCGATGTACGGGCCCAGGTCTTCCAGCCATCCGGCCTTGGAGAATTCGCCGGACCAGTAGCAGTCCACGACGATGACGTCATAGGAATTCTCGGCGCTCAGCATCTGGGTCAGCAATTTTTCATGCATCGCAGAATAGTTGATGGACTCGACGTTGACGGTGATGCCGGTTTCCTCCTTGAATTTGTCAAGGTTTGCTATCACGAAATCGGTGTCCGGCACGGTTTCCATTAAGATATTAATGGTCTTTGCTTCTTCTGCAGGGGTATCTCCGCTATCGGAACCTCCGCCGCCGCAGCCGGCAAAACCGACGACAGCCAGCAGAGCGACAAGCAAGCCTGCAATTACTCTCCTAAACTTCTTCATAATGTCCTCCTTAAAATTCTTATCTTTATGCACAAATCACCATTGATTGTGAAACTATTTGGCGGCCTGGTCCGTGCGGCCAGACCGGCCGGGCCGGCTGATTCGCCCGGCTATTTGATCGAGCCAAAGGTCAGGCCGTTGACCAGGTACTTTTTAATGAATATCGACAGGAAAACGACGGGCAGGATCGCGACGATGGTGGAAGCGCAAAGCTCTGCGATCATGACGCCCTGCTGGGTCTCCAGGTTCGCGATGGCCACGGGCAGGGTGCGGGTCTTCAGACCTGTCAGGTTCAGTGCAAACATGAATTCATTCCAGGATACGATAAAGCTGTATACGGAAGTGGCCATGACTCCGGGTGCGGCCAGGGGAAGCACGACTTTGAAATATGCCTGCACCCTGGTGCAGCCGTCGATTTCGCAGGCTTCCTCCAGTTCCGCGGGAACGCTTTCAAAGAAACTGATCAGCATCCAGATCACGTAAGGCAGGTTGAAGGTCAGGTAGGCCGTTACCAGCGCGAATATGGTGTCGTCCAGCCCCATGCTCTTTACGATGAGAGACAGAGGGATCACCATTACCACCGGCGGGATCATCTGGGTCATGAGGATCGCCAGCTTGATGCCGTTTCTACCCTTTGTCGCGCGCGCGATCCAATAGGCGGCCATGGCGCCGAACAGCAGCGAAACCAGAGTCGCCAGGAGAGCGACCAGGAAGCTGTTGAAAAAATAGCTGCTGAAGGGGTTGTTATGAAATATGTTGTAGTAGTTATCAAAGGTCAGGGTCGCCGACCAGTTGGGTGGTATTTTATACGCTTCCAGCTTCGTGATCAGCGACGTCCGGAAGATCCACAGCAGGGGCAGAAGGAAAAACAGGGTCGCTATCGTGAGCCCCAGGTAAATCAGCGTTATTTCAAATCTCGTCTTTTTCTTATGCATAACTACTCCTTATGTGCCGGTGGCCTATTATGTCCGGCTTGTTTATGCCCATCGGATCAAAGAATGATCTGCTCCAGGCTTTCCACGATCCAGGGGGTGAACTCCTGCATCTTTTTTTTCATTTCCGGGTCCTTTGTCACTCCGATGCCGATGGCGCCCGCTGCCTTTGCCATGGCAACGTCCAGGCTGGAATCGCCGATCATCACCATCTCGGAGGTTTTGACCTTTGTCAGTTCTGATATTTTATCGAGCATCTCCCGGTCCGGCTTCCCCCTGGAGACGTCCTTCGGCGTAATCACGAAACGTACCTGCTCCCAGTCGTCATACAGCCGGATCCACGCTTCGACGCGTTCATAGGTGTCCAATGTTGCGACGCCGTAGGGCGCATGATTTTCGCGAAGCCTTCTGAATATGTCCGGGAAGCCTTCCATGGGTTTCACTGCCCTCTCCAGATCCAATTCCCGGTCGCTGATCTCAAAGATTTCTCTCGCGATATCCTGGGCCTCCGCCCAGGCCAAATGCAGATGTTCTACGAGAAAGAATGCTGTTACGGTGATTTCCTCATCAGGCGACGACGCCGCCAGTATTCCGAGGGGATCGATCCGCAAGTCGTCCACGCCCATGATCTGCAGCCATCGAAGGGCAAGTTTTTCACTGTCGGTCGGCGCATCAGCGGCTGGGCAGCCGTCGGTCGGCGCATCAGGGGCCAGCGTATCAGAGGCCGGGCAGCCGTCGGTCGGTACAGCCTCAGCCGGGCATGAACCGGCTATGCGGGCGCCGACAAGGCGGGCAAAATTGCGCGCCCTCGTCACGGCGAGCTCTCTCCAGAAGGGTTCGCATTCAAACAGAAGACCGTCTTTGTCGAAGACAAACAGTTCCGCCTGCAGCTGCGCACCCGGGATCTGAAACCTGATCATACGATATTGGCGCCTCCGGCTATGTTCATTGCCTCGCCTGTCACAAATCTTGCCTGGGGTGAAATAAGATAGCCGACGACGTCCGCGACGTCTTCCGGATAGCACAGCCTCCCGAGAGGAGTCAGATCCACGTAACCCTTTCGGACTTCATCCGGGGTCATACCGCGAAGTTCCCCTTCCCAGATCACTTCTCTGTCCTGCATGCTTGTTTTTACAAACCCCGGGCAGACGCAGTTCACTGTGATATTGTACGGCGCCAGCTCGATGGCCGCCGCCTTTGTAAATCCGACCACCGCGAATTTTGACGCGGAGTAATGGACCAGCAGCGGCGCCGCTTTTACCGCCGCCATGGACGCGGTATTTACGATCTTTCCGCCTTTTTCTTTCATGAGCGGGATCGCCGCCTGGGTCACCAGGAACATCCCTTTTATATTCACGTCGAAGTTGAAATCCCATTCTTTTTCCGTCAGGTCTTCCAGCCTCTGCATGGTGGAAACCCCGGCGTTGTTCATCAGGATATCCAGAGTTCCGTATTTCTCTTTGACATAGGCCATGACCTGATCGACGTCCGCCTTTTTCGTCACGTCAAGGGCCAGGGCTTCATGGGCCTGGTTCCCGGTGGGGTTTGCAAGCAGGCTCGCGGTTTCCTTTGCGGTTTCCAGGCTCAGGTCCGTCACAATGACGGTGGCGCCGAGTTCCGCAAAGCGCGTTGCGATGGCCCTTCCGATTCCTGTTCCGGCGCCGGTTATAAAAGCAAGTTCTCCTGCGTTTGGTGTGTACATGGTATTTCTCCTTTTCTATTTCTCATAAACTCTCTGAAGCTTCTCAAAGGAAGGCTTCAGCTGTCTGTATATGTCGCGGTATATGTTGTAAGATTTATTGTAGATTTCGACGGAACGCGGGTCCGGCTCGTAAATTTGGCGGTCTGTCAGGAACGTCTGGATCTCCTGCCACTCCTGGAACAATCCGGCGCTTTTGCCGGCCAGGAACGCGACGCCGAGAGCGGATCCCGGGTGGGACGGGAAGGAGCAGATCGTCTGCCCGAGGATATCGGCGGCGATTTGGCACCAGAATTTGCTCTTTGCCCCGCCGTTTGTCGCCATGATCTGCCTGGGTTCAAACCCCGCTTCCCGGATCACTTCCACATGGTGGCGGAATCCGTATATGACGGCTTCAAGGATCGCTCTGAAAATATGCGCTTTGGTATGGGACAAAGTCAATCCGAACATGACGCCTCTGGCGATCGGATCAAAGATCGGCGTTTTTTCACCTAGGAAATACGGCAGGATAATGAGTCCTTCGGATGCGGGAGGAATGAGCTCCGCCTGAGCGTCCAGCTCCTTGAATACCGACGGGGAGTAACATTCAAGGATGTCGTTTGTAAACCATTTGACGAGGGAGCCGCTGGCGGCCATGCAGCCGTTGAGCAGATACTCACCGGGTACGATATGATAATCGAAAAATAACTCTTTGCTCGTTACAATCTCGTCGACGCAGTACAGGATATCCCCCGCTCCGCCGAATTTGATCAGTAGGTCGCCGTTTTGTGTGATGCCGGCCGCCAGGGTGGAGGCCACATGGTCGGCGCTTCCCGCTATGACGGGAATCCCGCCGGGGATCCCGATCTCTTTCTCAAGCTCAGGCAGCGTTGTGCCGGCGACTTTCATGGATTCGTTTACCTGGGGCAGCCAGGCCGGATCGACGCCAAAGGCTTCCAGGTCTTCCTTAATCCATTCGTTGGTATGTATGTCGTAGGATCCGCTTTCCACAGCCCAGTTGATCTCCAGGGACATAGTCCCCGTGAGCTTATAGACCGCATAATCATAGGACCCCATGATTTTGTCGACTTTCGCCCAGGTTTCCGGTTCGTTTTCTTTCACCCATAACAACCGGGGCAGGATATGCTGCTGGTTTGTGAATCCTCCGGTGCGCCGGAAGAGTTCTTCCTGATCGAGGGTGTTTTTGATCCGTTCGATCTGACTGATCGCCCTTGCGTCGTTTTGCTGGATCGTATTTCTGACGGGTTCGCCGTCTTTATCCAGGAGCACGATAGCCGGGACCATTCCGCTGCAGCCGATGGCGGCGATATCCTTCACCTTGTCCGGATGTCTGCCGGCGATCTCTGAAACGGCTTTTTTGATATTTTTCCACCATATGCCGGCGTCTTCTTCCGCCCAGTTGGGATACGGCGACAATAGGTCGTGATAAGCCGTCGCTTCATCGACGATGATATCTTTTGATACCAGGACTACTTTGACCGAGGTGGTCCCCACGTCGATCCCCAGAACATATCCACTCATATGTACACCTCTCCATCTGCTCGTTTCAACGAGGCTGACACCTTGTTATAGTTAAAATATATAGTTTCTCCCGACCATAGTCAATAAAATGTTTTAAAATGTTTCATATTTTTTCATTAAATACGATTTATTTCTCCGATATGTGTCATTTTCTTTCATTTTATTTCATTTGCCCACCGGCGATACGATTCCCGCAGGCAGGCATATTCGGAGGGTTTCCCCCATCAGTTTTTTCACCCGTCAGTCTTTCACCCCTCGGTCTGCGCCTGTGCCGACGCATAAAAATGAGCCGCCTCAAAACGATATTAGCTGTCT
>DATMXY010000371.1:0-5335 GCA_035561275.1 Anaerovoracaceae bacterium
AAATTCTTCCGTTCAAAGCAAATTGTCGGCGAACTTATGCTAAGAAATTACAAATCTTCGATTTGTAAATTTCTACTACATGCTTTTATCGTTATATAACAGAGAGGAGAAGTAAGAAATGCAGAGTATTCTGAAAGACAAGGTTGCAATCGTAACCGGAGCGACAAGCGGAATGGGCCGGGCTGTAGCCAGACTCTATGCTCAGGAGGGTGCTAAGGTCATAGTGGGCGGGCGCAACGTGGAACGGGGCAAGAAGGTGGCCGATGAAATTAATGCAGCAGGAGGCACGGCTCGGTTTTACGGCTCTCTTGACATTGCGAAAAGAGATACGGTAGAAGCAATGGTCAAGAGCACCATAGACGAATTCGGATGCATTGATATCCTTGCGGCGTTTGCGGGACAGCCTTTTGACGGCGACCCGGGTATGCCTGTTGAGGAGGTTCTTGCGAAAACGATGAATTTGAATGCGGCGGGTACATACTGGACCGTGCTTGCGGTCATTCCCCATATGAAAGCCCGGAAGAGCGGCAGCATCATTCTATGTTCCTCCAACGGGGCGTTCAACCCTACCGCCGCCGCCTACGAGTACCACATGGCAAAGGGCGCTATTGAATCCCTGACCGTCAACCTTGCGACTGATCTTTCCAACAAGAGTATTCGCGTCAACTGCATACAGCCGGGCCCCATTGCCACCGAATTCTGGGACGAGCTTGTTCCGGCAGGCCCTGCAAGAGACGGGCTGTTCAACGCCATTGCCGGCAAGGAAGTGCCGCTTGAAAGAATGGGTACGGGTGACGATATCGCCGGCCCCGCCCTTTTCCTCGCTTCTGATAAACTGTCGGGATATATCACCGGCTTGCGCCTCTATGTGGCCGGGGGCATGGGATACATTTACTCACACGGGCAGTGCGCTCTCGTGGAGGGGCATCAGGGAGGCATCGAAAGCTGACGAGTCTTAAAGAGGATCAAAAAAAATCAGATATCGGTTCGATAAAACGAATAACGCGGGGGGCAGGGGCGGTCTGAAAGCCGCTCATGCCCTGCGGTCGGGTTGAAAAGGAGGCACTGAACAATGGCTCTTAATCGCGACTCAAAAACGATGGGAACTTTTATGCTGAAATTTGTCGTGCTTGCCGTGGGTGTGCAGGATGTTTCATCTGGAGCTGCGGCTGCCGCAATAGCTCCGATGATTGCCGAATTTCCATCGGTATCCCCTACGAATATCCAACTGATGGTCACACTTCCGAATCTGATGGTCGTTTTCATGGCGCCGATATTCGCGGCGCTGTCCACAAAGATCGATATTCGGAAGCTTGTGATTTTCGCACTGATATGTTTCCTCGCAGGCGGGGCTTCTCCCGTATTTTTCGATACGTTTCCGCCTATTATGATCGGCAGGATCATCCTCGGCATCGGGTCGGGCATCACGATTCCCGCCGCCATTTCTCTCATTCCGATGTTTTGGGACGGCCATGAAAAAGATACCATGATGGGTTGGCATATGACGATGGGCTGTATAGGCGGTATCGCGATGCAGACCTTGGGAGGCTATTTAACGCTCGTCGACTGGCATTACTGCTTCCTCGCCTATCTCTTCCCCGTCTGGGTGCTGATACTGATTATCCTCAAGCTCCCCAGCACACCGAAAGAGTATATGAACGCGAAGAATGCGCAAAACGAGGAGATAAAAAAGGCCCCGTTCCTGAAAAGGCTCAACCTCAAGTCCTGGGCGTTGGTGATAATTTATTTCGTTGTCACCGTTTTTATCTGCACCATGCCCATGAACATTTCAATCATATTAGAGGGTGAACAGATCGGAAACGCCGCCAACGCCGGGATCGCGCTCTCACTGTTCACGGCGGGCGCGTTGGTGGGCGGCCTTGTATTCGGTTTTGTGAAAGGTCTGGCAGGCGGCTATGCCATGGCGCTGGCACTCATAATCAACGGCTTGGGCTACGCTATTCTCGCTTTTGGCGCATTCAGCATACCCGTTGTATACTTCTGCACGCTGCTGTCTGGCTTTGGCATGGGAATGCTGATTCCGAGTTATTACACACGGGTTTCGGAAATCGCACCCAAAATCTTCGCCACTGTAAGCATCTCCTTCGTCGTCGCGGCGCAGGGGTTGGGCAACTTCATCTCTCCGCAGATACTGGCGGGCGTAAATGCGATGTTCAGACAGGACGTTGGCCGTTTCCCCATCATTGCGGGTGCGGTAGTGCTTATCGCGGCAGGCGTAATCGTCGCCGTAACTTTTGCCCTTTCGGGCGGCAATAACAAACGCAACAAGGAACTTAACATAGCATGAGGTTCTGATCGCTGTTTGCGCCCCTTGTGGAATTTATACTTCCTTCCATTACAGATTTTTATTCCTTCACCAAAGAAGGCTTTAGGCTGGAAGGATATGAACCTTACGATTTCGACGCAAAAATACCGATCGCGGTCTGATCATTCCTTTTGTCCCATAACATAAGCAAGATCCAGGGGGATTTTGCTTTCATCGCCTCTGCGGATATATTGAAAACCGCAGTCCAGAAGCATTTTTCTGCACGCTGCCATATCCATACCTCTGTTTTGGGAGGTATCCGCAATATGATCCCTGGGATTTGTTCCGGTTTCGGCAGTTACTACGTTTGCGCCGGATACATAACCGATTTCCGTCGGCTCATGCACGCCCATATAGGTCATGGTCGGCATTGAAAATGTAGCCAGTGCCACTACGGCGACGATCTGCCCCAAACGGAGATTTGAAATCTGACCGTATCTGGCAAGCGGAGTGCCGGGCACGGGAACTCTTCGCATGGCGGCGTGCTGGGTGCAGCCCTGATCGATTCCGATAAACATATTTTCCACGAGCTCCTCGATGGTATGTTCCGGGCCGACCGGTTCAAGGCAGCTGAAGATCTGAAGTCCGGCATCCAGCGCGTTCTGCATGGTCTTCATTCGCCTTTTGGGATCCAGCGCGGTCACGCTGCCTTCCCCGATACGGCAAACGTGGTAGACGCCGGTGATGCCGGCTTTTTTCATTTCCTTAAACGCATCCGGGTCCGTATCGCCGACATTTGATAACAGCTGCGTTGAGCCGGTGATCAATTTCTTTGCCAAACGCACTTTTTCAAGAAAGAAGTCCAGATCATATTCGTGCATGGACATCAGATACAGGCCGTACAAATCATCGCCCTTGCAGAAATCCGTCAGCTTCGAGACAAAATCTTCTTCGCTGATTATGCTTTTCGTGAATTTGGTATGCTCCTTACCAAAGGAACAAAATCCGCAGTTTCCCGGGCAGGGGGCGACTTCCAGTCCGATCTGCCCCAGAATAATGGCGGAATTCTCATTCCTGCCGCGCACGATATGCGAGGCAACGGAACGCATCCTATACGCCTCCGGGGAATTTTCATCAAAAGAAAGCAGATACGCGCAATCATTTCGTCCCGGCGACTGATCGGCATAAGCGTTATCGAGTATCGTTCTCACCCTTTTATCGATCTGCATGTTTTACTCCTTTGCAGGCTTTTATGCCGTCGTTCCGCCGCAGCTGGAACCTGCCCCCGCGGTGCAGGCATAGCAGTGGTTGCCGAAAGCGATTTTCCGTTCAGAGACAGCCGCTTCTCCCAAATCCTGGATCCGGCATGGAACGTCAGCTTTCAGACCAACCGCCAGATTGAAATCGCAGTCGTAAATCGTACCGTCCCAGTCGACTGAAATTTGATTGCGGCACATCATGTTTTCAACGGCCGTGGGGTTGAACGCCGATACAAGACGGTTCATGTATCCGGATAAGTTATCGCTTCTGTCAAGGAAATCACCGAATCTTCCGATGGGATTATTGGTGATCGCATATAGGTTGTTGAAAGAAATGCCATATAAATCGGAAAGCTTTTTCCTGTATTCCACTGCGAGGCTCTCCTGATTCGGGGGCAGGAATGCGCCCCCGGGATTATACACCAGATTCAGAACGAGGTCAGGATCTTTGCCGTATCCCAGACCATTCAACCCCTGCAGCACCGATATGCAAGCCTTAAAAACTCCGTTTCCCCGCTGCCTGTCCACGTCCTTTTCCATATAATAGGGCAGCGAAGCAACCAGCTCAATCTTCTTCCGGGCATAAAACGCGGGAAGATGTCTGAAGCCCTCTTCGTTCAAGATAGCCAGGTTTGTGCGGACGATGGTGTGGATCCCGAGTTCGGCAGCCTTCTCCACAAACCACTGAAAATGGGGGTTCATCTCAGGCGCCCCGCCGGTAATGTCCAGAATTTTGAATTGATTATTCGTAAAGACGTTCAGGCAGGCTTCCATAATATCCCTGCTCATCATTTCCGTACGATCAGCCCCGGCGTCGATATGACAGTGCTTGCAGGCCAGATTGCACTGCTTTCCAATGTTCACCTGCATGATCTCAGGATTCTGATATGTCATGCAAAAGTTCTTACATTCCTCCCTGCCGCCGAAGGCAGGGAGGTCTTTGATCCGTTCTAAGTACTTGCTTTTCATTGCTATATTCCAAGCTTTTTAACGACATTCTTTGCCTGCATACCGTGAGCCAGCGTAGCTCCGCCTCTGATTGCAGCCGCCGCATGAACCGCCTCGATCATCTGATCCTGATTCACTCCCATTTCCAAAAGGGTCTGGGCATATGAGTCGATGCAATACGGGCACTGGACGGCATGGGCGACTCCAAAAGCGATCAGAGCCTTTTCCCTTGCTGTCAAAGCGCCGTCCTTAAATACCTTGCCATAATACGCCATAAATTTTTCCCACAGTTCGGGGGCATCTTCTCCCATATTGCCGAACTGCGCCAGGTCTTCCGGATTGTAATACGTTTTCATTTGTTTTTCTCCTTACTTTTTATTTATTTTAGAGGTCCGCTTTGCACTTTGCGATGTGTTAATAATTACGCGCGCAGCAGCGGGAACAAGCGTCGTCCTCTTGGTCCGTTTTTTTCAGTCTTAATGATGCCATGACAGAACCCAGGAAACGATGAGCGGAGCTCATGATGCGGATCATATGCTCCATGTTGTGATTTACGACTGTGTCCAGCAAACGGCTGGCGTACGCGCAGCCGTCCGTGTTGATCGAGTAGTAGCTCCACTTTCCGACAGGACGGCTTTTTACAATTCCGGAATCGCTTAGGATCTTCATATGATGGGAAAGAGTAGGCTGGCTGATATTCAAGTCTTCAAGCAGGATACATGC
Organism: Anaerovoracaceae bacterium; assembly: GCA_035561275.1. Taxonomy (GTDB): domain Bacteria; phylum Bacillota; class Clostridia; order Peptostreptococcales; family Anaerovoracaceae; genus Anoxybacterium. The sequence continues at coordinate 5,197 of DATMXY010000371.1, forward strand.
GCATTGCTCACCCTTGCTGAGCAGTTCAAGGATGCGAACCCGGTTTTCGTCCGTAAAAGCGCGAAAGACCCTGATGTATTCATTCTTTGCCGGCATAATTAACACTCCTTTGTTGGAAAATTTATACACTCATTCTATT
>DATMXY010000372.1:0-3662 GCA_035561275.1 Anaerovoracaceae bacterium
CGCATATACTATGATTGTCCCGTTAATATTATGGTGTTTTCCAAATTTCTATTTATATTTTACGGTCCATGCGTCTGATTGTCAATTATTTTTAAAAATCGCAAAAAAAATTGCAGGATTGTCTGCTGCCACAGCAGATAATCCTGCAATAGTAAGTTTTTTGTTATGCATTAAAATTTCATTGTCAGTGAAACCTTCTGCTTGTCGTGGTCGATGCTCAGGATCTTCACCTTCACCGTATCTCCCACGCTGACCGCGTCCATGGGATGCTTGATGTATTTGTCGCTGATCTGGGAGATATGGACCAGTCCGTCGTGCTTCACGCCGATATCCACAAAAGCGCCGAAATCCACCACGTTTCTGACGGTCCCGGTGAGCTCCATATCCACCTTCAGGTCCTCAAAAGACAGAACGTCGCTGCGGAACACCACGGCGGGCGCGTCTTCGCGGGGATCTCTGGCGGGTTTTTTGATCTCGCTGATGATGTCCGTCAGCGTCATGACGCCGATGCCGATGTCCGCCGCCAGCTTCTCAATGCTCTTTTTCAGGTTTCCGTTGCTTTCTTTCCCTTCCGGCCCGTCGGGCAGCAGTGCCGCCAATGCCGCCAAGCCGCTTCCGCCTGCCGGTTTCGGCTGTTGTTTCTTCTCCGTCGGATACAGCTTCAGGACTTTCTGCTCAATCTGCCTGGAGCCGCCTTTCGTGATTTCGGACTTGTCGATTTCAAGCTTTTTCAGCATCAGCTCCGCCGCCGCATAGGATTCGGGATGGACGGAGGTGCTGTCCAGAGGATTTTTCCCTTCGGCAATCCGCATAAAGCCTGCGCACTGGTTGAAGGTCTTATCTCCCAGCTTGGCCACCTTCTTCAGTTCGTTCCTGTCCTTAAACCTTCCGTTTTCCTCACGGTAGGCCACAATATTCTTCGCTATTCCGGAGTTGATGCCGGCGATGTAGGAAAGCAGCGAAGGAGACGCTGTGTTCAGGTCTACCCCTACTCTGTTTACACAGTCTTCCACTACGTTGGTCAGCGCGCCTTCCAGTAAACCCTGGTTGATGTCGTGCTGGTATTGTCCCACGCCGATATGCTTCGGAGAGATCTTGACCAGCTCGGCCAGCGGGTCCTGGAGCCTGCGGCCTATGGACATGGCTCCCCTTGTCGTCACATCCAGGTCGGGATATTCCTCCGTGGCCACCTTGGAGGCGGAATATACGGAAGCGCCCGCTTCGTTGACAATGGTATAGTTCACGTCCAGCTTGTATTTTTTTATGAAATTCGAGACGATGGATTCCGTCTCTCTGGAGGCGGTCCCGTTGCCGATGACGATGACGTTGGAATTATATTTTTCAATGATCTTTATTAAGGTCTTCTCTGTGCCGGCAACGTCGTTTTTCGGCTCGGTGGGATAGATGGTCGTATAGGCGAGCAGTTTTCCCGTCTCATTAAGCACGGCCACCTTACAGCCCGTCCGATAACCCGGGTCAATGCTGATGATCCTGGCGTTTTTCACCGGCGGTACCATGAGCAGCTTTTCCGTATTCTTCGCAAAAACTTTGACCGCCTCTTTTTCGGCGCGTTCGGTCAGCAGATTCCGCATTTCCCGTTCGGTGGAAGGAGCCATAAGCCGTTTGTAGGAATCCTCGATAACCTCGCCCAGCAGGCCGGTGAAAACGGATTTCTCATTGGTGATGACGAAGTCCTGCATATCCTTTCGGATCTCCTCCACTGGGGCGACGACCTTTACCTTCAGCTTCTTTTCCTTTTCTCCGCGGTTGATGGCGAGGATCCTGTGATCCGGTATTTTGGATATCCCTTCCGAGAATTCGTAATAAAGATCGTAGACGGTACTTTCCGCGGGATCCGCCGCTTCCGAGGAGATAAGGCCCGCTCTCTGGGTCCTGTCCCGCACGGTGGCAGTCAGTTCCGGATCGTCGGAGATGATTTCCGCGATGATATCCATGGCGCCCTGGACCGCTTCCGCCGCATTGGCCACGCCTTTTTCAGCATCCACATAAGGGGCCGCCAGTTCTTCCGGCGTACCGGTCTCCAGTTCCTGGGCCCAGAAGACCAATGCCAGGGGCTCCAGTCCTTTTTCCTTGGCCTTGGACGCCCTGGTGGACTTTTTCTGTTTGAACGGTTTGTAGAGGTCCTCCACCCTTTGCAGTACTTCCGCTTTCAGGATCTCTTCCTTTAATTCGCCGGTAAGCTTTCCCTGTTCCTCGATGATGCGGATGACTTCCTCTTTGCGCTGTTCGAGATTTCGCAGGTAAGCCAATCGTTCATCCAGATCTCTGAGGGTCACATCGGACAGCGCCCCGGTCATTTCTTTCCGGTAACGGGCGATGAAAGGGATCGTGTTGCCGTCGTCGATGAGCTGCACGGTGTTTTCCACCTGCGACAGCTTTAATTGAAATTCCTTTGCCAGTTTCTCTGTGATGTTCATGAAAACTCCTTGGGTTGGTTTACTTTAATGTTATTCTTGTTAATTCTTAATTTTTCATTTTCAGCTTTTCGTTGATGAAATAATCCAGTTCGCCGTCCATCACCGCGTACACGTTCCCGACTTCCGCGTTGGTCCTGTGGTCCTTGACCAGGGAATAGGGATGGAATACATAGGAACGGATCTGGCTGCCCCAGGTGATCTGGCTGTAATCGCCCTTCAGTTCATCCAGACTTGCCTTATGTTCCTGCTGCGCCAGCTCCATGAGCTTTGCCATAAGCACCTTCATGGCGGTTTCCTTGTTCTGGTGCTGGGACCGCTCGTTCTGGCAGGTGACCACGACGTTCGTCGGGATATGGGTGATCCGGATCGCCGAATCCGTTTTGTTTACGTGCTGCCCGCCCGCTCCGCTGGAGCGGAAGGTGTCGATGCGCAGGTCTTCTGGATCGATGTCGACGGTGACGTTGTCGTCCATCTCCGGGATCACGTCCAGGGATGAAAAAGAGGTGTGCCTTCTGCCCGAGGAATCATAGGGTGAGATCCGCACGATACGGTGGACCCCCTTTTCATTTTTCAGGTAGCCGTAGGCATTCTCGCCTTCGATGAGCAGAGTGGCGCTTTTGATCCCGCCCTCCGTGGCGTCCTGATAATCGAGTATCTTCACTTTATATCCCTTGGATTCCGACCATCTGGTATACATGCGAAGCAGCATCTCCGCCCAGTCCTGGGCGTCGGTCCCGCCGGAGCCCGCATGGATGGAAATGATGGCGTTGTTGCCGTCGTATTCTCCGTTTAAAAGAGTTTTGATTCGCAAATCCTCAAATTTTTTCTTATAATCTTCATAGGACTTCTGAATTTCGGGCGCCATGGACTGGTCTTCCTCTTCCTCCGCCAGTTCGATCAGGACGCCGATGTCCTCGAATTCCTTTGAAAGCTCCTTATATTCGTCGATCTTTGATTCGACGCTCTTCTTCTCCTTCAGCAGCTTCTGCGCCTTTTCATGGTCGTCCCAGAAACCGTCGGCTTCCGTCGTTTTGTTGATCTCGTTCAGTCGTTCCGCAAGTCCCGCGACGTCAAAGGGACTCACCCAATTCTTTTAGATTTTCTGCCCTGTCGGTCAGTTCATACTTGATCTGATCCAGTTCAATCATCTTCTCATCTCCCTTATATTTTTATTATTTCTCTATTTGCAGTATAAAAAATACTGCAAGTATTATAGGCCATAGT
>DATMXY010000373.1:0-5460 GCA_035561275.1 Anaerovoracaceae bacterium
TAGAAAATGTGCAACCGTTGCGTCGCAACAGATTCCAAAAATAAAATCCACAGATTATACATTTATCCCGCTGTATTTTTTGTGGCCCCACCTTTATTGCCCCCGGCTGTATATTTAGGCGCACGATATCCTGGCAGGCGCCGCTCTGCAAACAAAAAAGCAGCAGGAAAAAATTCGCTGCTGCGTTTTTCTTGTTAAATATTACCTTGCTTCGCCCAACCCGTTTTCAACCAGTGCGGCCAGGGTCTCTACCGCTATGAATTCATCCGGGCCCTCTGCCTCAAGCATAATGCACGAACCCTGCACGATCCCGCCGGCAAGGATATTGACGATACTTTTTGCATTGATCCTCTGCCCCTTATAGACGGCGTGCACGCTGGACCGGAACATCGACGCGGCCCGGGAAAACTCGGCTGCAGGTCTGGCGTGCAGACCGGATTTATTTATGACGGTCACTTCTTTCTGATACATAAAAGTTACCTCCCTTGCTTGCGCAATCCAGCCCTGTTAACCTATTCGAGTTCCTTTTTAATATCCTTATATTCCTTTTCAATGCGAAACAGTTTGGTGATCAGTCTGGCCGGCATTGAGATCACGGATTTTACGGGATCCCGCTTGATCTCCGCCTTGATGCGTTTCGGTTTTGTCCTGATCCGGTGAATAACCTCGTCTGTGTATGCGGCTAATGCTGCGTCTTTATTTGTGTGAAATTCCTTATGGCAATTGGTGCAATACGCCTTGATGACCTTTTGTCCGGCGTACGTGATGACATGAACCGTATCCTCATTGCATATTTCGCAGAATAAGTCCATTCTGACTTTTGTAATATCCATTACCATACCCCTTGCTTTTGATTTGCGCAACGCTGTGCTGCAGACCTCCTCAGGATTCAGCGCAATGCGCTGTTCTGATTTGAGTATATCTTATTCGTCACACAAAGTAAAGTTCTCAGTTCAGGCAAAAATCACCGCCGTTTATCCCTCATTAAAAATAAATTTATTGATCGCATAAGCCACTCCGCTTTCATTATTTGAAAGGGTCACAAAGCCGGCTGCTTCCTTTATATTATCTTTCGCGTTTGCCACCGCAATGCCCAGGCCGGCGTTTCCGATCATGGAAAGGTCGTTCTCACCGTCGCCGATGGCAATGACCTCCGACGGATTGATTGCGTACATCTCGGCCACCTTCAGCAGGGAGGCGCCTTTTGACGCTTCTTTATCGGTCGCTTCCAGGAAGTACGGCTTGGAGAATACGATGTTCAGCCGGTCCCCGTACTTTTTCTCCAACAGTTCTTTGATCGGTTCCAGCTTTTCGCGGTCGGCTTTCATCAGCAGCTTTCCCGCCGGAACGGTTTTGCTCAATTCCGCCAGGGAATCGACGTAGTCTATTTCGATCCGGTTAAAGCGTCCGTACCAGACGGCCTCCTCCGAAACGCCCTGGCAGAATACTCTTTCGCCGCTGTAAAAATTGACATGGACCTGAAAAGGCTCAATGTCTTTCAATATCTGGCCGGCAATCCCCATATCAACAGGAAAACCGGCTACGAGCCGGTCGTCCGCGGGATCCTGGATATATGCGCCGTTCAGGCTTACGGTGAGATCGGGCATAGCCAGTTCCCTGATATACTGTTTTGTGGAAGCGTAAGTTCTTCCGGATACGATCACGACTTTGACTCCTGCCTTCGATGCCCTTCGGATCGCCGCTTTGTTTTCTTCGCTCACGTACCCCTCGTCATTCAAGAGCGTATCATCCAAATCGATTGCTATAAGTTTGTACATAAATGCCCCCTTAAATGAAGAACCGGTCCTGGAGCTTTCTGAGCTGCACGATCAGGGAATCCTGATCCAGCGCCACCATATCGTAGGTAATCAGTTCGCCTTTTTTTACATCGTTCAAAAGCTTTGTATTTTTATTGATCAACCCCAGCGGAACGGCGCCGGCCTGCCTGGCGATATCGGCCTTTTCAAAGGTCCCGTAGACGGTGAAGCCTCCGATTCCGTCCAGCATCTCTCCTGCCTTCAGGTCTTTTTTGGCGACGGTTATGGTTTCGGCAACCAATCCGTATTCCGGCACGATGGTGGGCTGGTGGTCCAGATAGGCCATGGCCGCGGAGAGCGGGGTCTCCAGGCTTGTCAGGTGGTAAGGCCTGAAGAGCACATAGTTCGGTCCGGGGCCCATGCTGAGATATGCCATTTCATGCTTGATATCCGGCAGGCTGGTGGAAACGATGAGAAATACGCCCGGAGCCACGCCGTTTACGTAGTCCACGACGCCATACCGGTTCAGGATCCCGCCTTCTTCCTTCAAGCGGAAGAGTTCCGGCAGTTCGTTCACGGTGCCGGAGGCGCCGTGGCCTCCCCGCACGTCCGGAATAAAGCCGGTGGAATTGGCCATTGCGGTCATCTCTACCATTGTTTTCGTCCCGTCGCTGAACGCCGTTTGCATCTTCGGGCTAACGCCTCTTGCGGTGGCGTATTCATAGAGGCTTTCCGGATTGCATTCCAGATCCACGGCATTGTTTTTCCCTTTGCCGATGACTCTGACCTCGAATCCCAGCGCGTCCGCAAAATCGTAAAGCTCTTTCACCGCTCCGGGTTCGTCTCCGGCGGAACCGGTGTAAACCACACCCGCATTGTCCGCGAGCTGCTTCAGATACGGTCCGATGACCACATCCGTTTCAACATTCAGCATGACGATATGCTTTTTATTGTTTATGCTGTCAACGGCGAATTTCGCTCCGACTTCCGGAACGCCGGTGGCTTCGATGGCAACGTCGATCAGGTTTGCTTTCGCGGCGATATCCGCATTGTCGGTATAGATATATTTGCCCTGTTCCATCCAGGCGTTTGCCTCTGATACGGTCCCGGCAAATTTGATGTCGTCTTCTTTCAGCCCGGCGTGCAGGTAAGCGTTCTTCGCCAGTTCAGGATTGATGTCCGCCACGACGGCAGGTTTCATCCCTTTCATCAGCATCATCTGGCTGACCATGCCTCTTCCCATCTGTCCCGCGCCGACGATGCCGGTCCGGATTCTTTTTTCCATGCGTTCCAGCGCAGCTAATTTGTTGTTTAATCCCCACATATTTTTGCCTTTCCATTCTAAATAGTAATGATCGCTCAACGTTCCCGCCTCCGTCGGGCGGGAAGTTGAGCCTGAAAAAGATTTATGTCAATTATAACATATTTTATCCGATTTTCGCTCACGTAAATATGATTTCCAGCAGATCTCCGATTTTCATTACGGGTAATTCCTGTCCCGAGAGTTCTATATGACCGGGAAGCTCCGTTTGCTCTTTCCCTGTAAACTTGAACGTGCAGTGGCCCATGGTGCGAAAGGTTCTGTTTGCTTCTTCGCCGACCGCAGTCACAACATAACTGTAATCTCCGAATATGACGACGTCTCCCGCCCTGATATCCCGATCCACCGGGCTTTCCCTGTGCAGGACGGACAGTTCCGCCAGTTCCGACGGCGCGTTGTCATTAAAAACGATAATCATGTCTTCCCCCAGAAAATCCAATGCCAGGGGTCCAAATCCTGTAATCTGAGATTTGTAGTCCATAAATGTCCCCTTGAAATTTTTCTGCGCCTGCACGGGGCATCCTCCCGGAAAGAGGAGGGCCCCCGCGCGGCGCTTATAATCGTTCGGTTTATGAATCGTAAAGACCGATGCTGAACAGGTATGCGATAACAACCGAGACAGGTCCTGTGATCAGTCTTGAGAAGAGAACGGCGGGCACGCCGTACTCGATGGTCTCAGGTTCCGCTTCTCCAAGGCTCAGGCCTACCGGGACAAAGTCGCAGCCAACCTGCGGGTCGATGGCAAAGAGAGCCGGGAGCGCGTACTGCGGAGGGATATTCCCTTTCCCGATCTCTACGCCGACCAGTACGCCTACTACCTGGGCAATGACGGCACCGGGTCCGAGCAGCGGCGAAAGGAACGGCAGCGCGCAGACGACCGATATGCCAAGCAGTCCCGGAAGTGTACCTGCGTACGGGGAGATGGTATTGGCAATGAAATCGCCTACGCCGGATTTTGTAATGATACCGATCAGCATCGTTACAAATGCGATGAACGGCAGTATATTTCTGATAACGGTGTCGATGGTGTCTCTGCCCGCCTGATAGAAATCTCCGACGACCCTTCCCGTTCCTTTTCCGAGCCTGGTCAGGAAGCCTGATTTTTTAGCGGTTTGGCCTTTTCCGGACGAACTCGCGGCTTTCGCTGGTTCAGCTTTTGCCGGCGCCGCTTCTACTGATTCAGCGACCTCTCCTTCGTACAGTACGATATTGTTTTCCTTAACGCCGGATACATAGATGTCCTCTAAGATAAATTTGGCTAAAGGTCCCGACTGTCCTACCGCAGTCAAATTGACCGTATTAATTCTCTTTTTTGGATATACGCCGCATCTTGCAGTCCCGCCGCAGTCCACGACGACAACAGCGATCTCATCGTCCGGTACGCCGGTGGAGAATCCGTCTATTGCAATTCCGCCGGTCATCTCCGCGATTTTTTGGGTGATAGGGTCAATCCCGCCGCCGGTAACCGATACGATCTTATTTCTTTTTTCTGTAGGTTTGATGATGAGTGGTCCGCCCCATCCGCTGGATCCTTTGGATATTTTTACTGCGTTATACATGATTGAACCCCCCCTTATGCATCTTTAGTCTGGCCTTTGCCGACCAGAACCGCGTAAATCCGTTCCGTAAGCAGTCCTCTGATCAGGATTACGATCACGCCTACGATAAAGTATCTGATGGCGATGTCTCCCAGAGGCAGGCCCAGTGTCTGCAGCCCCGCTGCGATCCCCATGTAGACGAAAAGCTCTCCTGCATTGGCGTGGGGGAAAAGCCCCGTGATCGGATGTACAAAGGATACGGCGGAATCATAGAAAGCCGGCTTATATTTTTCGTCCAGAAACTTTCCGAAAGAGTAACACATTGGGTTCGTCAGGAAGAATACGGCCAGCACCGGAAAGACGGTATATCGTGTGACCGCGAATTTGGAAGTCCTTTGTGCAAACCGCTCCACCTTTTCTTCTCCGATAAGTTTGATAAGTGCATTTACGAAGGTGATCAGTACGATCAGAGTAGGCAGGATGCCGGTCACCATTCCCATGAAGGTTTCTCCTCCCGCCTGGAAAAGCCCGATAAAGCCCTGCGCTATGCTTGCTAAAATGTCCAATTACTTTCATCTCCTTTCAATCGGCTGGTTCGATTTGAATCGCGATGCGTGTGCGCCGTCAGGCGGATTTTCGCACGGACTCAAACCCTTGAATGAACGTATCTATATCAATTCCATTTTTATGGACAGCTATGGTACCTTGTAACAATCAGGCGTTACTAGGCGTAACAATCAAACGTTACAAGGCGTTAGGAAGCCAGTCTGCCTTCCACTCTTTCAATCGCCTGCAGCAGCGGATCCGGTTTCGGAACCCCTTTCTTATTGTATTTTAAATTTTT
>DATMXY010000374.1:0-2917 GCA_035561275.1 Anaerovoracaceae bacterium
ATATATTACCACGGTAATAAAATCATAGGAGGGAAAAAATGGCAGGTTTATTTGAGAAAACAAAAATTGGCAGTATGAAACTGAAAAACCGTATCGTAATGGCTCCCATGGGAACCACCGGCGAAGCGGACGGCGCCTATAATCTCGACGCGATCCGTTATTTCGAGGAACGCGCCAGGGGCGGAGCGGGTCTCATCATAACCGGCGCGAATGTTGTGTCGACAAAATATGAGCCCCGTCCATGTACGGAACTGAGCAATTTCCATCACGTAGAACGGTTGAATATGCTCATCGACCGTTGCCATCACTATGGAGCGAAGGTATGTGTCCAATTGTCTCCGGGACTTGGAAGGCAGCAGTTCACCGACCCCTTCACGCCTCCTTATTCCGCCGGCGCATGTTCCGCTTTCTGGTTTCCGGAACTGATCTGCAAGCCTTTTGAGAAAGAGGATATCGCATATCTGGCGAGCAAGGTCGGTTATTCCGCAAGCCTCGCCAAGCTGGCCGGAGCCGACGCGGTAGAGCTGCACGCCTACGGCGGTTATCTTCTGGACCAGTTCCATTCCAGGCAGTGGAACGACCGCACCGACGAATACGGCGGATCTTTGGAAAACAGGATGCGCTTTACGCTGGAATGCATCGATGCGATGCGAAAAAACGTGGGTCCGAATTTCCCGATCCTTGTTAAATTTACGCCGTATCATGGAGCAGAAGGCGGCCGGGAGCTCGAGGAAGGAATCGAAATGGCCAGGATCCTGGAAAAAGCGGGGGCCGACCTCCTCCATGTGGACGTGGGCTGCTACGAAGTCTGGTACAAGGCCATCAGCACCGTTTATGCGGCTCAGGAGCATCAGATGCCCGTCGTAGAAACAATCAAGAAATCCGTCGGGATCCCGGTGATCGGTCAGGGAAAAATGTTCGATCCGGTAAAGGCGGAAAAGGCCGTTGCGGAGCAAAGAACCGACTACATCGCTTTGGCCCACCAGATGCTCGCCGATCCTCACTGGCCGAACAAGGTCAAAGAAGGCGCCCTTGATGATATTGTTCCCTGCATCGGCTGCAATGAATGTCTTTTGTCCGGTTTCTCCGGCAAGCACTATTACTGCGCCGTAAATCCGCTGTGCTATGCGGAAAAGGAATACGCGCTGCCCCAGGAGAACAGCTTGAAAAAATCCGTATTGGTGATTGGAGGCGGTCCCGGCGGAATGTCCGCAGCCATTACGGCGGCAAAACGGGGCTTCGATGTGGAGCTGTGGGAAAAATCTGAAAAACTCGGCGGCAATCTTTGGGGAGCGGGGCTTCCCACCTTCAAGCATGACGTATTGAAATTAATTACCTATATGGAAAAGCAGATCGATAAGCTTGGCGTAACGGTCAAACTGAATAAAGAAGCGAAAGCGGAGGATATTCTCAGGAAGCAGTATGACAAGGTGGTACTGGCGGCAGGTTCAATGCCGGTCATGCCTCCTATCGAAGGGATCGAATATACAAGTCCTTCCAACGACTATCTTACCGGAGTGAAAAAACCGGGCAAAAAAGTGGTCGTCATCGGCGGCGGCCTGGTGGGCTGTGAAACAGCCGCTTACATGAAGGAGACGGCGGAAGAGGTAACCATCATAGAAATGCTGGGGGATATCCTTGCCATCGCCGATCACTGCCTGAACAATGACCAGGCTCTGAGAGCCATGATCAAAGAACGTAATATCGGCATCGTAGCCGAAGCCCAGGTGACCGGGATAAGGCCGGACAGCGTAAGCTACGTCAAGGACGGAAAGGAGGCGCGGCTGGAGGCGGATACCGTAATTATCGCCGCAGGCTATCGTCCTAACAATTCCCTCGAGGAAGAGCTGGAAGGCAAGGTTTCTGATCTTTCAGTGGTCGGCGATGCTGAAGCCCCGCGAAAAATCATCACCGCCGTGCATGAAGCCTATCATGCAATCCGCGTAATGCAATAGCAGAACATCTGCGGATAAATTTCATTTGTTAAGAAAAACTTCCCTATAGCGACTTCGCTCTTAGAATCGTTATAGGGGAGTTTATTTATTGCTATTGCGGCGATTAGTAATGAAATAAGGCGAGATGCCTGAAGAAGATTTCCCTGTTCCCTTTTTTGTTCCTATCAGCTACAATAACCGTAGATGACTTATATGACACGAACAAATCGATTTGAATGAAGGGGGACCGGCTGTGGGCATTTCAGTCAGAGAATTTATAAATGAGGATGTTCCAACCATGATTATGATTTGGAACGAGGTGGTCGACGACGGAGTCGCTTTTCCGCAGATGGAGCCCTTGGATGAAAAAGGCGGTATGGAATTTTTTAAAAGCCAGTCTTTTTCCGGAGTTGCCATAGAACAGGATACGAATAAAATAGCCGGATTGTATATACTGCACCCTAACAATATAGGGAGATGCGGACATATCTGCAATGCGAGCTATGCGGTAAAGAGTGAAGAGCGCGGAAAACATATCGGAGAAATTTTGGTTAAGCATTGCATTGCGAAAGCGAGAGAGGCAGGATTTAAAATATTGCAGTTTAACGCTGTAGTCAGCACAAATACCGCAGCGCTTCATTTATACGAAAAACTCGGTTTTGTTAAGCTTGGCGTCCTTCCGGAGGGTTTTTTCATGAAAGATGGAAGCTATCAGGATATCGTGCTGCATTATTATATGCTCTGAGGAAGTTTAGGGAATTTTCAGAAATTTCGGTTTTTGGCATTGACATGGCATCTGAGCCGTGCTATCCTTGTCACATTAAGTTAATAATTATCTCAAGTAGAAAAAAGAGCCCTAATTGCAATGAAGCAGAGGCGTTATTGCAGTTTGGGTTTTTTTGTTTTTAAGCATAGCATTGGTTGACAAGGAACAGCACACCTGGAGCAGCGAAATTTACTATGTTTAAAGATTGTAAGTGTAA
>DATMXY010000375.1:0-4949 GCA_035561275.1 Anaerovoracaceae bacterium
GGGCTGAGATTTTTAAACATATCATATAATCAAAAAAGGAAGCTGCCCCGTCTGCATGCTTCCTTTTTTGATTTCCATCCTTGAGGTATATTTATAAAAAATGAGGAGAAGATTACCCTTTTACGCTGCCCAGCGTAATGCCCCTGATAATGTACCTTGAAAGCAGCAGATAGACGATGACGACCGGGACGATGGCGATCGTGACGAGCATATACACCTGCCCCATGTCGAACTTCAAAAAGTCCGCGTTCCGAAGCTGTGCGATCAGAAGCGGCACCGTCTTGTTCTCTGTTGATTTCAATATGAGGGACGGAATGAAGTAGTTATTCCACGAGGAAACAAAGCTGAAGATCGCCTGGACGGCGATGGCCGGCTTCAGGATTGGAAGCACGACGAAGTTGAAGGTCCGGAACTCGTTGGAACCGTCGATCCGCGCGGCTTCCACGATTTCAATGGGAAGCACCGCCTCCATATATTGCTTCATAAAAAAGAACACGATGGGAGAAGCGGCCGTCGGTACGATGAGAGGAATAAAGGTATCGATAAGGTTGAACGAACCCATCAGCCGTACGAAGCCCAGCGCCGTCACCTGGGACGGTACCATCATGATCATCATGATGAAGGTAAACGCCGCCCGCTTGAAGCGGAAATCATACGCATGGATGGCATACGCCGTCAAAGCGGAAAAATAGGTGGTGACAAGCGCCGCTCCGGCTGATATGAACAGGCTGTTGAAAATCGCCTTTACCACAGGCAGATTCTGGTTCGCGAGCAGGCTCCTGAGATTATAGACAAAGGAACCGCCCGGCAAAAACGAAAACCCCTTTTGAATATCGGGATGCGAACGGGTGGAATTGATGATGAGCACATAAAAGGAAAACAGGCACATCAGCGAAATCAATATCAGTACGATATAGCAAACGGTTCTTGTAAGCCTTAACTGCAGGCGCGCGGCCTCTCCCGGGTTTCTGTTCATTGCACGGCGCCTCCCCTCTGCAGTTTCTGTTCCTGCCGCTGCAGTTTATGTTCCTTCTGTCGTAGTTTCTGTTCCTTTCGCAGCATTCTCTGCTCACGGGTCAGTGTATCGTACACGAGCAAGCTCAGCACGGAGCTGATGATGAGCAGGATCACGCTCAGCGCGCCGCCCAGCCCGTAATTTTTGCTGTACAGATGGTTGTTGAGCAGCATGACCAAAGTCGTGCCGGTCCTGTCCGGGCTTCCGGTGCCGTTTGTGAGGATCTGCGCCACGTCGAACAGCTGGAGGCCGCCGATCATTGAGGTGATGAGCACATACAAAAAGATCGGTTTTAACAGCGGCATCGTGATCAGCCAGAAAAGCTGCACAGACTTTGCGCCGTCGATTTCCGCGGCCTCGATGAGCGACGTGTCGATACCCATGATTCCCGCCATGAGCAGGATCGTGGTATTGCCGAACCACAAAAGGAAGTTCATTGCAATGATCAGCCCCCTGGTCCCCGCGATCTCAGACTGAAAGCGGTACGGCGCGTCGATAATGCCGAGATTCAGCATAATGTCGTTCATCGGCCCCGCGTCGGCAAACAGCACGTAAAAGAGCAGCGCGAACGCCGAAGCCATGATGAGATTGGGAAGATAGATGATCGTTTTGAAAACGCCCGTAGCGTGAAGGCGCAGGCGCAGGTTGGTAAACCAGCTCGCCAGAAGCAGCGAGATCAGGATTTGCGGAATAAAGCCGACGATCCAGATCAGCATGGTGTTGTAAAAATATTTTCCCAGATCGCTCTGAAAAACCTTAAGGTAGTTGTCAAACCCTACAAAGTTTGGGCCGATCTGCGTCAAACCCGACATGTAGTTTTCAAAGAAACTGTTATATAGCACGGAAATGAGAGGTACAAGGGAAAAGATCACGTATACAAGAAAAAACGGAATCAGAAATATGTACCCCCATTTTGCGTAACTCACAGAACCTGATTTTTTGCGGGCAGCTGCCGCCTGGTTGTGAACGGTAATCATGTTTCCACCTCTATCATAAATCCGCAAAACATAATTCAAACAGTCGGCGTTATTTTTCTTTATGGACGCCGTCGTCCAAGAACATTACGCACGATAAGGCGCGCTGCCGCCTTATCGTGCGCGTTCAGCCGCAATTAACGGCTATTTTCACAGTTTCTTAAAGATCTTATCTTGTCAGATCCGGATGCTTTTCGATCACTGCGGTGTAAAAGTTATTAAGCGCCTGCTCCTTGGTGACCTCGCCGTCGAAATAATCCGCAAAAGCTTCCCTGAACTCCTCCGTGCAGGCCTGGTCATACGGAGTGATATTGCTCATATCGATCTTCGGCGCAGCTTCGGCAAAGAGCGCGATGTGGTTCTGGCCGCCCAGGAAGTCGGACTTGAAATCGCTGTTGGCGAGTTCGTCCATTGCGGCTATGTTGTTGGTATAATCCTGCGTATCGACTGTGATTTTCTTCATTGTCACCGGGTCGCAGGTCATTGTGTACATGATGTCGCGGATCAGCTCGATATTATCCGTTCCTGCCGCGGCGCTGATCCAGGTGCCGCCCCAGTAGTAGTTCTGCGGTCCCTGGCATACAGCCCAGTCGCCGAAGATACCGTTACCGACCTCGGCCTTCCCGCCCTCGGATTCCGGCGTGGCGAGAGAGTTGCCAAGCAGGGTGAAATTAATTCCCCATGTGGAGTAGAAGAAACCGAAGACCTTGCCGCTCGGCCCCTGATCGGCAGCCCATTCGGGAGCCCAAAGGGTGGTCTTGTTATTATAACTTTTATCGGTGTAGAGCTTGGTCTGATCGACCCAGCGCATGATATTCGGATCAATCACGATCTTTTTATTGCTGTCCACCCAAGGCTGGGAGACATTGTTTGTAAAGGTGCGGAAAGAGTCGTCATAACCGGAAAGCATTTTATAGCCCTTGGCTGCGGCCTGTGCCGCCACCGCGTCGAACTTATCCCAATCTGACAGCGCCGTCTGAACCTGGACCGGATCGTCCGTGCCGAGTACGTCCTTGGCAATGGAACGCCGATAAGCAAACAAGCCCGGGGTCGCCTGCCAGGAGGCGCCCTTCAAGACTCCGTTACTGTCCGTAACGATATCCTTCGTGTATTGATATTGCTCGGAAAGATCGGCCTCGGTCAGGCCAATGTCATTGATGACATCCAGCGTATAGTCGGTGTTGACATATTTGAGCGCATTGTCCGCTTCGAACAGGAAAATATCGATTCTGTCATCCGGAGCGGCGCTTTCCTGCTTGAGCAGTGCTTCATCCAGCGCGTTTTGATAGGCATTGTCCTGATTCGGGGTGATGATGAACTTGACCTCCACGCCGTCGGGGATAAGACCGGGCTTTTCGAAATACTCGGTAAAGCGCGATTGAAATTCTTCGTTCCAGCAATAGATGTTAAAAACCTTACCTTGTTCTTCCGCTGCAGGCTCCGCGGCTTCCTCGCCGGTCCCGCTTGCCGGCTCGCCGCCGCCGCAGGCGGCCAGGGTAACCAGCATCGTAATTGTCAGAATCAGTGCAAGCAACTTTTTAACCGTCATCATTTTCATTCTTCAATCCTCCTCCTTAATATAGCATCTTTATATAAGCGGATACAGATCCATTGATGCCTTATTCGCCGGAGGAATAAGATGCATGCCTCCGGTTATCCGGTGAATTGCCCGACCGATTTGCCTGGAAGAAGCTGCCCGTCGATCATGACCTGCTCAGCCACTGCCGTTTTCGGGTTTTCAATGCTGTCGATGAGGCGGTTTGCCGCCTCCCGTCCGATGCTCAGCGTGTCCTGCCGGACCGTTGTGAGCGCCGGCTGTATGATCTGAGAAAGATAAATGCCGTCAAATCCTGTCACACTGATATCTTCAGGAATTTTCATATTCATTTCATCAAGCACGTTGCGCCCGCCCAGGAAGGAAAAGTCGTCCGGATACATGATACAAGTCGGAGGGTCCGGCAGAGAGAGCAATTCCCGGGTTGCCAGGGCGCTTGAAGCGGGGTTGTGGTACAGCGCGCTTTTTACATAAGCTTCCGGTACTGTGATGCCGTATTCCTGGCAGGTGCGGTAAAAGCTTGCGATACGCTTTTGTGTGACCGAGGTATCCTCCCCGTGGATAAACGCGATCTTTCTGTGCCCCTGCTCAACGATATACCCAAGCAGATCACGGATACTTTTCACATTGTTTGATAGGATTGCCGTCTTTTCATTAAACACATGATCGATGGTGACCACCGGGATTTCGCTCTGCACCAGGTCCACCACATTGGGATCGTTGAAATCCGCGCAGACGATCACCACGCCGTCACAGGCCCGGTAGCGGCAGTGTTCAAGGTAACTCATTGTGGACTGCCCGATATTGTTGCTGATAAACGTAACGTCATATCCGTTGAGCTCCGCTTCCGCCTTGAAACTGTTCAGAAGCCCGGAGAAATATTCGTGCATGAGGCCGCTTTGCATCTGGTCGACATACAAAACGCCCAGGTTATTCGTGCGGTTGGTCTTAAGCGCTCTCGCCGCGGCGTTGGGAAGATACCCCATCTCCTTCGCCACCTTGCGGATATGCTGCGCCGTCTTCTTACCGATGTCGCTTCGTCCGGAGAGCGCCTTGCTGACCGTTGCTACAGATACGCCGCATTTTATTGAAATATCCTTCATCGAAACCATAGGCTGAACCCCCGTATCGTTTACTAGCTCGCCCAATTTTACGCACCTAACCACATTTGCGAAGCAAATGCAAGGTAGGTGCCATACGGGAATTCCCCGGCTTTAGCCGGAATGGAATTCTTCCGTTTGTAACAAATTGATGGCGAACTTATGCACCAAAATCACGAATCTCCGATTCGTAGATTTTGACTGCGAATTAATTTCCATTATAGCCTATGGACAGAAAAAGGACAAGTCCTTCCTTAATCGTTTTCGTAAATGAGTATATCTTATACCGCGAGAAATTGCAATAC